>JAHFNY010000010.1:16344-27348 GCA_023267075.1 Candidatus Vogelbacteria bacterium | reverse complement strand
TTGGATTGTTGCTACCTGCCATTCTCGCCCAGCCACATTCTTGGCCATAAAATCCAACTTGGGACCGTAGAGAGCCGCTTCTCCTGGACCTTCAAAGAAGTCAGCGCCTCTATCTTCTGCTATTTCCCGCAATTCTTTTTCGGCAGTGTCCCAAATTTCTTTAGTTCCTAAATATTTTTCTGGTTCTTTGGGGTCACGGAAAGATAGGCGTACTCTTAGGGTAAAGCCAAAAGTTTTATAGAAGGTGTCGACAATATCCCAGATATGTAAAAACTCAGCTTTTATTTGATTAGTCCGACAAAAGACATGGGAATCATCTTGAGTTATGGACAATACTCTTGTTAGACCGCCTAACTCACCGGACTGTTCATCGCGGTAGACCATGGTAGTTTCAGCGTATCTTTGGGGCATTTCTCGGTAGGAGTGAGGCTTGCGGGCAAATATCTGGGTGTGATGAGGGCAATTCATCGGTTTAAGGGCATATTCTTTTCCCTCGCGTGAGGTTATTCTGAAGAGTTCTTCAGAAAATTTATCCCAATGGCCAGAAGTTTTGTACAGTTCTTTTTTAGTTATATGAGGGATGGTTACCTTGCCATATTCATATTTAGAGCGGAGCTCCCAGACAAATTTATCAAGTTCCTCTCTAAGGATATTGCCTCGTGGCGTCCACATCGGTAGGCCACTGCCAACCAAGTCAGAAAAAGTAAAGAGATCTAGTTCTTTACCAATTCTCCGATGGTCATTATGATCTAATTCTTCCACAATTTCCCTATTGTACCACAAGGTGATTTTACCCCAATACTTGACTTTTAATTCATATTTGTTATAATAGAGGAGGATGGTGTTTGATAATTAAACAGCCAATTTGAGACCTAAACCTAAAATCGGAGGAATGGAGAAATGCTAGTGAGCATACTTAAGAAAATTATCGAATCCTTGATCCCGGGGGCTATAATTGTAATTTTATGGGCACTTGGATTGTCCTTGTGTATTGAACGACATGAAAGATTGGGAGGATTCTTTTTTCTCTGCGGGACAGTAGTATCAGTGGTGTTTGGGATTGTTTTTTTGTTGGGGTTGTATGATTTCTTGGATTCATGGGAAAATTACCCTGATAAAAGTCTTATAACCCTTTTCTTTCAAGTCGTCGTGATCGTTTGCCTTTGTTTTACGGTAAGGCCACCAATGGCGGCTAAAGTAGATTGGCTTTACGTCCAAAATGTCGAGAACCCGAAGATTGCTGAATTTGTAAAGTTTATTCAGTCAGACTTGGACAAACAGCAAGCACTTCGTGATTTTATGGCAGGTAAACAGGTCAAGGATAAAGACGCCCTTTGGTTTAGAATCGAAGATATTTCTAATCAAATGGCCGTCCGCCGGGTGCTCGGAGTTTCTATTGCGGATGTTCAAAAATTACAACGCGACTGGGAATTTCCTAATCGAGTAACCTATCTCCAGATTCCACTGGGAGAGAAAGCTGAACTTGCTGAGAAATCAACAAAGTAGTTTCTTGTATCTGTATTAACGCGCAACGGGCTTTGGCCACGTTGCGCGTTTTCTTTTTGTCTTTTATAATGCGCGCGAGATGGAAGGTAAAGAAGCAATCACTTTATACGCTGAACCGATCGGGCAGATCGGTCATTTTGTTATCACCAACTCCCTCCTCACCACCTGGGTGGCCGGTGGTTTGCTCTTAATTTTTGCTTTCGTTTTGAACCATAGTCTCAAGACCATTCCCGGCCGCTTCCAAGCCGGTCTAGAATTAGTGTTTGAAGAAGCACTTAAGCTCACCGACTCCATCACCGGCTCGCGGCATAAATCTTACATTTTCTTACCCATTGTTTTACCCCTCTTTCTTTTTATTTTACTCAATAATTGGCTCGGGATTTTACCCGGCATTGGTTCGATTGGCATTAGCTATCAGGGTGCCATCGTCCCCCTTTTCCGCGGTGGCAATGCGGATTTAAACACCACGCTCGCTTTATCTTTAGTGTCAGTAATTTTAACCCATTTATTAGGCGTAACTTTAGCCGGTTTCCGCTCCCACACCAATCGTTTTATTGGGATTGATCTTTTGCTGGGGATTCCGCGCGAGGTCTCGGCTGGCAACTTTCAAGCCATTCTCGTCAACCCCATTCGCTTTTTGGTGGGAATTATTGAGGTCGTGGGAGAAGTGGCTAAAGTGGCCTCCCTTTCCTTCCGGCTTTTTGGCAATGTTTTTGCGGGGGAGGTGTTACTGGCAGCGATGGCGACCATTTTTGCTTATGTTTTACCGATTCCGTTTCTCTTCTTAGAGATTTTTGTCGGCTTGATTCAGGCGGTGATTTTTGCTATGTTAGTGCTGGTTTTCTTAACGGTAATGAGTGAGAGTCACGACCAAAGTAAGGGGGCGACCCATTAAATTTGATTATCAAGTTAATTAATAAAAAGTTTTATGGATATTTCTGTCTTAGCTAAAGCGATTGCCATCGGTGTGGGCGCGATTGGTCCTGCTATTGCCATTGGTTTAATTGGCGCTAAAGCGATGGAGTCAATTGGCCGTAATCCCGAGGCCACCAACAAGATTTTGGTCCCGATGCTCCTCGCTTGTGCCTTTGCCGAAGCGATCGCGATTTACGCTTTGGTTATCGCCTTCTCAATCTAAGGTAATGCAGGCCATTGTTACCACATTCCACCTTGATTGGAGCTTGTTAATCGCTCAAGCGATTAACTTTGGGGTGGTAGCAGTGATTCTATGGAAGTTTGCTTTCCGCCCGCTCGCTAAGTTGCTTGAAGAGCGGGCGGGGAAAATTGAACGAGGTCTCGCCGATGCCGCCGCAGCCCAAACCCGCTTGGCCGCGGCGGGCGAAGAAGCGAAGGAAATTATCGCCGCCGCCCGGCGTGACGGGACGGCGGCGCTAGAAACGGCGCGAGTCTTGGCTGAGAAGTTGAAGACAGAAGAAGTGGCGGCGGCTAAACAAGAAGTGGAGAAAACGCTCGTGGCAGGTAAGGCGGCTTTAGTCGCCGAGCAAGAGCTAATGCTCAAGAATTTCCGCGCTGCCGCCGCGGAGCTGGTAGTCGCGGCGGCGGGCAAAGCCTTAACCGAGGCCAAACACCCTGGCGTCGATGAATCATTGGCCAAACGAGCGTTGGCAGAATTGGGAACAAGAAAATAAGATGATTAAAACGGCACAAACTTATGGTAAACTTTTGGCTGGTCTCGCGGCCAAAGATTTAGACAGTTTTATTGAGCTGTTAAAAGCTGATGGAGCGACCCTGCTGGCTCCGGCGATTATGGAAGCGGCAAGACAGGAACTGGCGAGAAAAGCTGAAGCCAATACCATTACTGTTAGAACGGCTTCACCTTTAACTTCCTCGTTTAAAGACGAGTTGGGGGAACGGGGGATAGTGCAGGAAGTTAGCGATCCGAGTTTAATCAATGGTTTAATCATTGAATCAGCTGGATTAAGAATCGATGCCAGTATTGCTGGCTGTTTACAAACTTTAGCGACCGCGCTTAAAAATTAATTTTTATGAATCATCCCCACGACCCAACAAAAATCCTTGAAGAATTCCAGCAAAAGATTGCCGCTTTTGAGCCAGAGATTATGGCTGCGGCGAGCGGTAAAGTCTTGAAGGTGGGCGATGGTGTGGCCAAAATCGTGGGTTTAAATGAAGTGAAAGCGTTTGAACTTTTAGATTTAGACGGGGTACCGGCGCTTGCCGCCAACTTGGAGCGGACGGAAGTGGGCGCGATTATTTTAGGTGAGGCCGCGGCAGTGAAGGAAGGCGCGACGGCTACTGCCACCGGGCAAGTTTTATCGGTGCCGGTGGGTGAAGCAATGATTGGTCGAGTAATTAATCCCCTGGGCGAGCCGCTTGATGGTAAGCCTAAACCAGCCACGACTAAATTTTATCCGGTGGAACGGGTAGCGCCGGGCGTGGTCACACGGGAACCGGTGTCAGTACCACTTTCTACGGGGGTTAAAATTATTGACGCTTTAATCCCTATCGGCCGGGGTCAGCGTGAGCTCGTTATTGGCGATCGGGGCACGGGTAAAACTGCTCTAGCTTTAGATACGATTATTAATCAGAAGGGTGAAGATGTAATTTGTATTTATGTGGCGATTGGTCAGAAGGAGGCAAAGGTAGCCCGTTTAACTAAAGAGCTCGCGGAACGGGGAGCAATGGATTATACCGTGATTGTAAATGCTTCCGCTTCGGATCCGGCGGCGATGCTCTTCCTTGCGCCCTTTGCTGGTGTCGCTTTGGCAGAATATTTTATGGATCAAGGTAAAGACGTGTTAATTATTTATGATGATCTCTCTAAACACGCGGTGTCGTATCGGGAAGTGTCATTGCTTTTACGCCGACCACCCGGTCGCGAGGCCTATCCGGGTGATGTCTTTTATTTGCATTCCCGTTTATTAGAGCGGGCTTGTCGGCGGAATAAAGAGCACGGTGGCGGCTCGATTACCGCTTTACCAATTATTGAAACCCAGGCTGGTGATATCTCGGCTTATATTCCCACCAACGTTATTTCTATCACTGATGGGCAGATTTTCTTAGAATCAGATTTGTTTTATCAAGGAGTGCGGCCAGCGGTGAATGCGGGACTCTCCGTTTCTCGGGTTGGGTCAGCGGCCCAGACGAAAGCGATGAAGAAAGTGGCGGGTAAACTTAAACTTTCTTTAGCCCAGTATCGGGAGTTAGCGGCTTTTGCCCAATTTGGTTCTGATTTGGATGAAGGGACGCGACGGGAACTCGCTCGGGGTGCGCGCTTAACCGAGATTTTAAAACAAGGACAATACGCGCCCGTACCAATCGCCAAACAAGTAATTATTTTTTATGCCGCGGGGCAAGGTTTCTTGGATGAAGTGCCGGTGGAAAAGGTAAAAGAGTATGAAGCGGGTTTGCTTAAATTTATTGAGCTTAATCAGCCAGAAATTTTAACGGCGATTACTACCGAGAAACAATTGACGTCGGAGATAGAAGAAAAATTAAAACAAGTAATTAAAGATTATGGCACTCTCTAGTAAAACTTTAAAAACCCGGATCCGTTCTGTCCGGAATATCGGCAAGATCACTAAAGCGATGGAATTGGTCTCGGCCACTAAGATGCGCCGGGCAGTTAAAGCCACTTTAGCTGCCCGGCCGTATGCCGCCGCGGCCGCGGAGACGGCCGCGGCTTTAGCCGTTAAACAAAATGGCGGTGCGATTTTCTTCACGCCGCGGTCAGTGATAAAAAAGGTGACAGTCGTTATTTTGGCCGGTAATCGTGGTTTATGTGGCAGTTTTAACACTCAAGTGGTGGCCGCGGCGCGGAACGCCCTCCGCTCTCGTTTTGGCTCAGAGTTACCCGCCATCTCTTGGATCGCGGTGGGTAAAAAGGGTTTAGCTCTCCTCACTAAATCGGGAGAAAAGGTAAGTGCGGAATTAGTTAAAGCCGATAGTCTAGAGAAAGCGGAAGAATTCTTTGCTCTGGGCCGCTATTTAACCAAACAATTTATCGATGGAGAAATAGATGAAGTGATGCTTGCCTATACTGACTTTAGGTCAGTTCTAAAACAAACACCAAAGTTAAAAACCATTTTGCCAATTTCTTCGAACTTGGAAGCTAAGCTTCCAAGTTATAAGTCAATGACTGAATTTATGTTTGAACCCAATAAAACTGTAGTGATTAACTATTTAGTCCCGCGTTTAATTGAAACCGAGTTATATCAAGCGCTGTTAGAATCCAATGCATCAGAAGAAGCGGCCCGGATGATGGCGATGAAAAATGCGGCGGAAGCGGCGGGGGAATTGGCGGACGATCTGATCCTTACTGGCAATCAACTTAGACAGGCGATGATTACTAGAGAAATTGCCGAGATTGCGGCGGCGTCAAATTAAATTTTATGACTAAAGAAAATCATTCAAAAAATGAGGGGAAGATTGTGCAAGTGATTGGTCCGGTGGTGGATGCGGAATTTACTAATGAAGTGCCGCCATTATACGGCGCGTTAGAAGTAGATAACAATGGGACGCGATTGATCTTAGAAGTAGCGCAACACTTGGGTGGCAAAGCAGTGCGGGCGATTGCTCTTGGTCCCACTGAGGGACTGGCTCGCGGTCTTGCAGTAAAAGATCTTGGTGAACAAATTACCGTGCCGGTAGGACCAGAAACATTAGGGAGAATGTTTAATGTTTTAGGCGAGCCAATTGACCTGCCTGCCGGCAGGCAGGCGGCGAAGGATGATGCTCTCAAAAACTCACCGCGTTCACCCATCCACCAACCGGCACCAGCCTTTAAAGATCAAGCGACAGCGGCGGAAATCTTTGAAACCGGAATTAAAGTCATTGACCTCATTTGCCCATTTACTAAAGGTGGCAAAGTTGGACTCTTTGGCGGGGCGGGAGTGGGTAAAACGGTGGTGATTCAAGAATTAATCCGGAATATTGCCGCTGAGCACGGTGGTTACTCTGTCTTTGCCGGGGTGGGTGAACGAACGCGGGAAGGGAATGACTTATATCGCGAGATGGAAGAATCCGGCGTGCTTAAAAATACGACGCTTGTCTTCGGTCAGATGAATGAACCACCAGGCGCCCGGGCCCGAGTGGCGCTCTCGGCCCTCGCGATGGCGGAGTACTTCCGCGATCAAGAAAATAAAGATATTCTCCTCTTTATTGATAACATCTTCCGCTTTACTCAAGCGGGGTCAGAAGTCTCGGCTTTGCTTGGTCGGATTCCCTCGGCGGTCGGGTATCAACCGACTCTCGCTTCAGAAATGGGTGAATTGCAGGAGCGGATTACCTCGACCAATAAGGGCTCGATTACCTCCGTCCAGGCCGTATATGTGCCGGCGGATGACTTAACTGACCCAGCGCCGGCGACGACCTTTGCTCACCTTGATTCCACCGTTGTTTTATCGCGAGCCTTATCGGAGTTGGGGATTTACCCCGCCGTGGATCCATTAGACTCATCGTCTACCATTCTTGATCCGCTCATGGTGGGGGAAGAACATTATCAAACGGCGCGCGGCGTGCAGAAAGTCCTTCAACGCTATAAAGACTTGCAAGATATCATCGCGATTTTGGGGATGGAAGAACTTTCGGATGAAGATAAAGTGATTGTGGGCCGAGCGCGGAAGATACAAAAATTCCTGTCTCAACCCTTCTTCGTCGCCGAGCAATTTACCGGTACGCCGGGGAAATATGTCCCGCTAAAAGAAACGATCCGTAGCTTCTCCGAGATTTTAGCCGGGAAATATGATCACTTGCCGGAACAAGCCTTCTATATGAAGGGGGGGATTGATGAGGTAATGAGCGATGAAAACCATTAAATTAATCATTGCCACGCCAGAACGAGTCACTCTAGAAGCGATGGTAGATCAAGTGACCATCCCGACCACGACGGGTGAAATTACTATCTTGCCGGGGCATGTGCCGCTCGTCGGGATTATTAAACCGGGGGAATTGATGACTAAAACGAATGGGATAGAAAATAGTTTGGCGGTGGCAGGGGGCTTTTTTGAAATCAATGATAATGAAGTAAAAGTATTGGCCGATAGCGCCGAACATGCCACTGAACTTGATCTCGCGATAGTCGAAGCGGCCCAAGCCCGGGCTGAGGCTGATTTAGCGGAGGCAAGAAATAAAGAAGACGTGGATTACACCGCTCTTGCCGCTAACTTAGAGCGAGAATTAGCGCGCGGTAAAGTGGCGCGCAAGCATCACACTAAACACAATGTGCACATTGACAGTGCGGGTAAATAACCTTATCATCTTTCAGGATTAACTAGGACATAATAAAAGGGGAAATGACTATGCGGAAAAACAACATTGGACCATTATCGAACAGAGTGCTTGCTATTAACGAGAAGCATCACCGATTATTCTCTAGTTCGGAAGAGTATTTGAGACGGAGAGCTTATCGTGAAATTCACCCAACGGAAATTATGGTAGGTAAATGTATGGATGGCCGATTAAACTTGGCCGTCATGACAGAAACACCCATGGGGATTATTCAGCCATGCCGTAATCTTGGGGGTGATTTCGATTTGGGTTGGATGGCTTTTCAGTTGATGGTGGCACAATGGGTTGATTACTCAATAAGTCGTGGTCGGAAATGTGTTTTTTTGGCCACATACCACTTTTCCAAGGGAGATAAACATCGTGGTTGTGCTGGTCACAATTATGATACAGGAGAAGCCAAAAAGGCGGCAGCAAAGCTCAAGGCTCAGTTTGATAGAGTATTTGGGCGTTCTATTGTCACCGCTATTTTATGTGGAATTGAGACTGACTCTGAATCACTTATCTTTCATGGGGAAAATGGTGAGATGTGGGATTTAAGTACAGTCATTAATTCTGATTCTCAAGTTTTGATTGAGCAATTGAGCGCGATGTATCCGAGTATGGATTCTCAGGTTTTGCAAGACCTTTTGCCTTTGGTAGAAGGAAATATTCGTCATACTCGGGAGATTTCTTCCTCTAATCGGCCGGTAATTGAGATGGAACATCAGGAATGGATTCTTGGTTTGGGTCGGGGATTTGATTGGCTCCATACTATTAACCAGGCGTTGATTGTTGGTCCATTTGATCTTAAAATTGCCAAGGCAATAGAAACAGCTGGTGGGTTATTGCTTGGTAATATTGAGTCAGGTAGAAATATTCACAAAGGAGCAGTTTTGGTTACTGCCGCTCTTTATCGCAATGAAGTTGGTCCCGAACCACTTTTGGCAATGGAAAAAGCTCGGTCTTTACGTGATTTCGCTTTAGAAATATTGGAGGAAAAAATTCCTAATCTTTTGCCTCGGCTGGAGATTATGGCTGGTACAGTTGATATAAACACCAGACATTTTACTCCATTGGCCGATAACGCCGCCGAGATGGTCGCCTAATTTTGTCCTAAATTGTGTACGTTGTTCAGTCCCCATCTGCGATTAAATCGTGGTGGGGACTGTTTTTTTTATTCCAATAATTTAACGCCGTCTAAAATGATGGACGGCTCACCATTCCTATGCGAAGCATGACCGCGGAGAGCGATGCAAGCATCGGGGACGAGAATATCTTTATACTTCTCATACAGATCGGCGAAGGCTACCGCCTCAATAGTATCAGTAAAATCAACCAGTCTAATGAAGGCCATTCTGTCACCGCGGCGGGTGAGAATAGGCCGGACACTTTCTATTAATCCGCCGGCGATAATTAATTCCCCATCTTTCATCTCACGGACTTTGCTTAAATTTTGCTCGGCTTTTTCAAATTTATCTTTATATTTATCTAAGGGGTGTCCCGAGAGATAGAGACCAAGTAAATCCTTTTCCCAAGCCAGGCGATCTTTATCACTCGCCGGCGTGGTGGCCCTCAATTTAAGGGCCGGGATAGTGCTGGTGTCGGCCATGGTGCCAAAGAGTGATTCTTGACCGGCATCGGCACTGGCGCGATCGTGATGATAAGCCACCAGTTCGTCTAAATTGCCCAATAAAGCCCCGCGTTCTTCTCCTAAGGAGTCGAGAGCCCCAGCCTTAGTTAGCGCTTCCAGCGCTTTGCGATTTAAATTTTTATGATTAACGCGTTCCAAGAAGTTGGCGAGCGTGGTAAAGGGTCCCTTCTTCTTCCGCTCGACTACAATTGCTTCGGCAATTTCTGTGCCTAAATTTTTAATGGTGGCTAGACCGACTCTGATCCGGTCTTGATCAGTTTTATCTTTAGCTTTAATTAAACCAAAATCGGCGAAGGACTCATTCACATCCGGCGGCAGGACCGGCAAGTTCATCCGTTTACACTCATGAATAATCTCGGCCACCTTCTCGGTGTCGCCGCTTTCCGCCGAGAGGACCGCGGTCATAAACTCACCGGGGTAATTGGCTTTCAGGTATGCCGTTTGATAGGCCACCCGGCCGTAGGAAGCGGCATGAGCCTTGTTGAAGCCGTAAGCGGCAAAGGGCTCTACCCAAGTCCAGATCTCGGTCGCCTTCTTCTCACTCCACTTAGAGTGAGCCATACAACCTTTAATAAACTTTTCTTTCTGGGCCGCCATTTCCGCCGGGATTTTTTTACCGACCGCTTTTCTAAATTTATCGACTTCACCCCAAGTGTAACCGGCGAGATCGTGGGCCATAATTAAGAGATCATCTTGGTAAACCAGCACGCCATAGGTCTGATTTAAAATTGGTTCTAGCACCGGATCCAGATATTTAATTAATTTGGCATTGTGTTTACGATTAATATAGTCGGGGATAAATTGCATCGGCCCCGGCCGATAAAGCGCGACCATGGCGTTAATATCGTGAATGGTGGTGGGTTTAAGCTCTTTGAGCCAGCGGGTCATCCCCGAGCCATTTAATTGGAAGAGGCCTTCCGTCTCACCGCGAGCAAGGAGGGCAAAAGTTCTTTGATCATCAATGGGGACCGTTTCAATATCTAGATTAAGATTATGAATTTTATTAACGAGACGAATCGCTTGTGCCAAGATGGCTAAGTTGCGCAAGCCCAAGAAATCAAACTTAGTTAAACCTACGCCATCTTCACCCACCGAATACATATCGTATTGAGTGATAATCGCTTTGCCTTTAGGATCGTATTGAAGGGGAGTATATTCATCAAGTGGTGCCGGAGAAATAACGACGCCGGCGGCGTGGACGGAGATGTGTCGGGCACAACCCTCGATCTTTTTGGCTAAGTCTAAAGTTCTTTTAACCGCTGGATCAGCGGCAAGCGCTTCAAGTTCTGGTGATTCTTTCAGGGCGCGATTAATCGTCATGGGGAAGCCTTGTGAGCCGAGCGGGATTTCCTTAGCAATTTTATCGCCAAAGTCGTAGGGCTCGCCTAAGGCCCGGGCGACGTCGCGGACGGCGCCACGGGCCATCATCGTACCGAAGGTTCCGATCTGGGCCACTTTATCTTCACCATATTTTTTTTTGGCATAGGCAATAATTTCATCGCGGCGATTATCAGCAAAGTCCATATCAATATCCGGCGCCGAGGGCCGCTCGGGGTTTAAGAAGCGTTCAAACGGGATGCGATACTCCAGCGGATTAACTT
>JAHFNY010000010.1:8641-16334 GCA_023267075.1 Candidatus Vogelbacteria bacterium | reverse complement strand
GTAATGGAACCAGCCACCGAGCCGCGAATGTTGTAATAAATACCATTCTCGCGGGCAAAACGGATTAGATCTTCTACTACCAGAAAGTACGAGGCATAACCCTTGAAGGCGATAATTCCGAGTTCATATTCTAGACGTTCTTGGGCGGCGGTATCGTGATCTAAACTGCGTTTAGCGAGACCGGACAAGGCGAGCTTTTTTAATAAAGAGTCGGCGGTCTCACCTTCCGGAATCGGGAAGTTGGGGAAAACGAATTTACCGAGAGTTAAATCTAAATTGCATCTCTCAGCAATTTTAACCGTGTTCTCTACTGCTTCCGGTGTGTCGGCAAAAAGAACTTTAGCTTGCTCGGCGGAGATGAAGGAGAAATCTTCTTCCGCATTAGTCATCTTTTTACTCCCGTCTAAATTATTGATTTGAATCGCCACCAGGGTTTCATGGGCTTTGGCATCATCTTTGTTTAAATAATGGGAATCTTGAGTGGCGACCAGGGGAATATTGAGTTCCCGGGCAAGAGCGATAATGGCATCTTTAATCTCTAATCCCCGCTCAATTTTGGGATGATGCATGATCTCTAGATAATAATTTTCCACCCCGAAAATTTCTTGATGTTCTTTAATCACCGTTCGCGCTTTAGCTTGATCCTTTTCCCACAGGGCGCGCGAGAGCTCGCCGCCCATGCAACCAGATAAACAGATTAAACCCTCGTGATGAGTCCGCAATAAATCTTTATCAATCCTTGGCTTGTAATAATAACCCTCCAAGTTAGACTTGGTGACCAGTTTAATTAAATTTTTATATCCCGTGAGATTTTGGGCGAGGAGGGTTAGATGATAACGCTTGGCGTCTTGTCCTGGTTCTTTATCAAAACGGGAGCGAGTGGCCATATAAGCCTCGACCCCAATAATGGGTTTGATCCCAGCCTTCTTGGCCTTCTCATAGAATTCAATCGCGGCGTATAAATTGCCGTGGTCGGTAATGGCAAGCGCCGGCATGCCAAACTCTTTAGCCTTAGCCACTAAATCGTCCACTTTAGACAAACCATCAAGGAGGGAATAATGACTGTGGGTGTGGAGATGGACGAAGGACATGGGCGTATTATAGCAAAATAAATTGCGGGGGTTGGAGTATAATAATTATGATGAAAATGACGTATTTAGTAGGAGTAGATGAGGCGGGGCGGGGGCCGCTCGCGGGGCCGGTGGCGGTGGGCGTGGTGGTAATGCCGTTTACGCTCAAAAAAGCGCTGACTAAACACGCAGTGAAAGATTCTAAAAAGTTATCGGCCAAGGAACGGGATAAGTGGTATCGCTTCCTTCATCGGGAACGGCGCTTGGGTAAAATTAATTTCTCTACCGCGCTTGTTTCTCATAAAATAATTGATGAAAGAGGGATTGTGTTTGCCGTGAGAGTGGGGATTAAGAAATGTTTAAGCCGGCTAAACCTGAAACCAGACTCTTGCCAAATTTTATTAGACGGCAGTTTGAAAGCGCCAGTTAAATTTAAAAATCAAAAGACGATTATCAGAGGCGATGAGACCGAGCCGATTATTGCCCTCGCTTCCATCGCGGCTAAAGTGCGGCGAGATCGGTATATGATCCGCCTGGCTAAAGAATATCCTCACTATAATTTTGAAGTTCATAAAGGTTATGGTACAGCGCTCCATTATCGCCAGATTAAAAAGCATGGTTTATGCACCATCCACCGCTTGAGTTTTTTAACCAAAGGAGTAAAGTAAAACGTTAGGGATAGTGGCATGATCTTTTGATGATTCGTTGGGAGTCAGTTCCATGGGGGAACTGACCGGGAAGGCGAAGGGAAAAGTCGATGAGGAATTACAGTAATGCTGATCTTGTTGGATTTCTTGAGGATCGGAACTATGTCTACAAGGTTTCAGTTGCAATGGAACTTTACGGCAGAAAAGATCAGCTCAATGAAGATCAACTAGGAATTCTTTCGTCGTATTTTAAGAAACAAAAAGATTGGGATAAGGCGAAAATCTTGACCAATCTCAGGACCGGTCTCAAGTTCGTTCATCGGCAGCAAGCCGCGTTGGTTGTTTCTGCAGCCTAGATAACAGTTTTGCCATATCCCTAATCGGAGGACCTGCCCAGCTGGAGGTCCCCCGTTTTTTTTGACTCTAAATTTATTTTGTGTATAATCTTTTAAAGACTAGGTCTGTTCTAAATATACCATTTTCAAGTCAAAGAAAGGGGAATTGATGATGAAAAGTTTCAAAGCGGATCGCCGGATTGCGAAAATGGGTCAAAAGGGCCTTCTTAGGGTTGAAGCAGAAAAACTTTTCGAATTGGCACGCTCTGCTGGTTCAGAGAAAGGGGATGTGGAAAAAGTAATACTTTCCCGGTGCCAGAGTTTTGATACGCCCAAATTGATGAGTGCCATTGAATCAACCAGCGACAAGGTCCAGGAAACGCTAGTGAACGTCATTTTGAAAAATGACGGCCAACATTTGTCGGCGGATGATTTTGAGAAGTTGATCTCGTTCACTACGCCGCGGACGGAATCACGAAAAAAAATCGTCGCTTCGTTCAGTCGTAATTATGGACAAAACAAAATCTTTGTCCAAGTTATGACCAGCTTGGCAATCGAGGCTCCCGCGTTGCGGTTGGAAACTGCCGCTGCCTAACTTACACTGTTCCAGGTCTAGTCTATTGGGTCGCCTGTCGCGGCCCTTTTATTTTACCCTTTAAAACTTGCCTTTTGGTGAGTTTTTGCTATAGTAACCCTTATGTCTGTTCGGATGCGACATACCCGGGCCCATACGGCCAATCGTCGGAGCCACCACGCCTTAACGGCGCCGCGGCTCTCTAAGTGTGCCAATTGCGGTGCGCCGCACTTGCGTCATCGGGTGTGCCTCGCTTGCGGCCACTATCGTGGCAAGCAAATAATGGACGTCGTGGCCCAAAAGGCCAAACAAGAGAAGAAGGCCAAGGCTAAAGCCCGGGCTTAATCCTCTTTTCCACCAAGCTCTTTAATTTTATATGGCCAACCGACATTTAGCGCGGAGTTTAGCAATGCAAGCCCTGTTTGAGTGGGATTTTAATAATTATTCTGGCGACCGGGCTGAAGCGGCCGTGGCGCGCCTCGCCCAAGAATTTGCTCCCGGTTTAGATGACCTCTCTTTTGCCAAGACTTTAGCTGGAGGCGTGGTGAGTGAGAAAGAAAAATTAGATCACATCATCAGTAAGGCGGCGCCAGATTGGCCTTTGCCGCAGATCGCGATTGTGGATCGCAATATTATCCGTCTGGGTTTATATGAACTCTTGTTTGGCAATAAGGGCGAGGTCCCGGCCCGAGTGGCGATTAATGAGTCGATTGAACTGGCCAAGACCTTCGGCGGGGAGAATAGCGGTCGGTTTGTGAACGGGGTCTTGGGCGCCGTGTATAAGGAGATGGGCGAGCCGGGTAAAGATGATATCCCAGCTAAGAAGAAGCGGCCCAAAGACGTACCCTATGAACAAATGCCAATTGAGAAGTTGGTGGGGGCGGTGGTCTATTGTCGGGCCGAGAATGAAATTTTCTTGGCTTTAGTCCACGACGTTTTTAGCTATTGGACGCTATCTAAAGGCCATGTGGAAGAAAAAGAAGATTTGTTAACAGCGACCAAGCGCGAGATTAAAGAAGAACTGGGTTTAACTATAACGGTGGGTGAGGCGATTGGGACCAATGAGTACATCGCTTCTGACCCCGAGCGGGGCAAGATCCGGAAACAGGTCAATTATTTCCTCGCCGAGAGTAAAGTGAAAACGCCGCTTACGATTGGTCCCGATAAGGGCGGCTTGCTGGAGGCCAAGTGGTTCCCCTTAGAGGCGGTACTTGATTTAAAAATTTACGATGATATCCTGCCGATTATTACTACGGCGATAAAACATTTAACCTAAAACCTTTTATGAAAGAAGTGGCAGACTTTGCTAAACGCATTAATTTAATTTTTAAAGATGAGAGTTTACTGAAGGCGGCGTTTATTCATCGCTCATATTTAAACGAGCATCGTGAGGTCACTTTGCCTCACAATGAGCGCTTGGAGTTCTTGGGTGATGCCGTTTTAGAATTGGTCGTGACCGATTATTTATTTACCAAGTATCCCGGTAAGGATGAAGGAGAATTGACTAGTTATCGGGCGGCGTTGGTGAATGCTGGCACGCTCTCGGAAGTGGCGGCGGCACTGGGGATGAATGATTATCTCCTCCTCTCGCGGGGCGAGGCTAGGGATACGGGCCGGGCGCGGCAAATTATCTTGGCCAACACCTTTGAATCAGTCGTGGGCGCGATTTATCTTGATCAGGGCTATGACGCGGCTCAGAAGTTCATTGCCGATTACTTATTCCCTAAAACGGCCGAGATTGTGGCCAAGAACTTGTGGCAGGATGCGAAGAGTTTCTTCCAAGAAAAGGCGCAAGAAAAAGTTAATATTACGCCGATGTATGAAGTGTTGAAGGAGTTTGGCCCGGATCACAATAAACGCTTTATGGTGGGACTGTATTTGGGTGAAGAATTGGTGGCGGAAGGGGAAGGGCATTCTAAACAAGAAGCGGAGCAAGACGCCGCCCAAAAAGGTCTGGAATTAAAAAAGTGGAACGGTCATGCGGCTTAAGCGGTTAGAATTATCTGGATTTAAATCTTTCGGTAAGAAGACGACGCTCCTTTTTGATACCCCGATTACGGCGATTGTGGGGCCCAATGGTTCCGGTAAGAGTAATGTGGCCGAGGCTTTCCGCTTTGTCCTTGGGGAGCAATCGCTCAAGTCGCTGCGTGGCAAGCGGGGCGAGGATCTCATTTTTAACGGCGGCGAGGGCGGGGCGCGCGGCTCGCGCGCCAGTGTCTTGCTCGCCTTTGATAATACGGATCGAGTGTTTGGTGTGGACTTTGAGGAAGTGACTTTCGCCCGGACGGTCCATCGCGACGGCGTAAATGATTATGAATTGAATGGTTCTAAAGTCCGCCTCCGCGACGTTTTAGAATTATTGGCTAAGGTGTCTTTGGGTGCTTCTGGCCACACGATTGTCTCGCAGGGTGACGCCGATCGGATCTTGCTTGCCAGTGTGAATGAGCGGAAGACAATGATTGAAGAATCATTGGGCCTTAAGGTGTATCAGTGGAAGCTCGCCGAGAGCGAGCGGAAGTTGGCTAAAACCGATGAGAATATTAGACAAGTGGAGTCGCTCCGGCGGGAGATTGGGCCGCATCTTAAATTTTTAAAAAAGCAGGTGGAGAAGGTGGAGCGGGCCGATGAATTGCGGCGGGAGCTGAAAGAACTGTATCGCGAGTATCTAGGCCGGGAAGCAAATTATTTAAATCACACTAAGCAAGCTATTTTAGTTCAGACTGAAGAGCCAAAAGAAGAATTAAAAGAATTAGAACAGAAAATAAAATTGGCCGAGCAGGCGCTTGCGGGCAATAAAGCCGGTGAAGCCGAGAATAATGAAATTGTTAAATATGAGAACGAGTTAGCCCAATTGCGCCGGGAAAAAGATGATCTCGCTCGGACCTTGGGCCGCTTGGAGGGAATGATTGAAGTTAAGTCAGAACAAACCGAGGAAGGTGAGGTAACCGTTTCTCTCACTTTAGTTAAACAAACTCTGTCGGAAATTGATATTGAATTGGCGCGACTCTCAAACACTAGCGATTGGTCCTTGGTGAAGGCGGCAGTGAGTCAGGCTAGAGCGGGGATTGCTGGGTTCTTAAATGCTCATCAAAGTAAAACGGTAACAACAATTGATTTAAGCGCCTTAAAATCAGAAGAAGAAAAGTTACAACAAGCGTTGGCCAATTTAGATAATAAAGAGAAAGAATTATTGGCTCACCTTCATGAACTTAAAAATATTTTAGATAAAAAGAAGGATGCCTCACAAGGCGCCTTGCGCGAGCTCTATGAATTGCGCAGTAAAAAGTCAGAACTAATGGCCAGTCTCCAAGCGGCTAGTGTGGCGGGAGAGAAGTTGGCCTTAGAAGAAGCGGATTTAAAACGAGAAGTGGAGGAGGGGATGACCTTGGTAGATCGCGAGATTAAAGAATTTTTAACTATGACTAAACACTTCTCGTCAGAAGAGCGAGGGGAGCAAGAAAAGCGCCGGAAAGAAATTGAGCGACGTAAACTCCGCTTAGAAGATCTAGGTGGTGAGGGAACGGAGGTCTTAAGCGAGTACAAGCAAGTGAGCGAGCGCGATGAGTACTTGGCGAAAGAGTTGACTGATTTAGCCGCAGCCAAAGACTCGCTTTTAGGAGTGATTGCCGACTTGAAAGATAAATTGGAGACGGAGTTTAGTACCGGTCTGAAAAAGATTAATGACAAATTTGCCGAGTATTTCTCACTGATGTTTGGCGGCGGGACAGCGCGGTTAGACCTTTTGGTCCCGGAAAAGCGGAAGCGAAAGCAAGATACTGACTTGCTTGAAGCCCCGACCGAGGATGAGTTTGACCCGAGCGTCGGGGAAGAGCAGAAACCCGGGATCGATATCTATGTAAACTTGCCGCGGAAGAAAATTCGCGGCCTGCAAATGCTCTCGGGTGGCGAGCGGGCGCTTACTTCCATCGCGCTCCTCTTCGCCATCGCCTCCGTCAATCCGCCGCCATTCTTAATTTTAGATGAAACTGACGCGGCTTTAGACGAGGCCAACTCACGCAAGTATGGCGAGATGATCTCGGCCCTCGCTCAATCCTCACAACTAATCTTGATCACTCACAATCGCGAGACCATGTCCCGCGCCGGCGTGCTCTATGGTGTGACTATGGGTGGTGAGGGTGTTTCCAAACTCCTCTCCGTCCGCTTTGAAGAAGCTGCCTCTTTTGCTAAATAAAATAACCCCCAACTTGGACATTCAGTGTCCAAGTTGGGGGCGGGTCGAGAAATTGGTTTAGAATTAGAGTTGGCGGGTGGTCCAAGCTATTTCACGCTTCTCGGCAATTCTAATTGCTTCAATCATTTCTTTAGTGCTCACTTGTCTGACTTCTGGTTGTTTTGACTTCTCAATCATAAAGGCTATCCCTTCCTGTAATTCAAATTCTTTCTCCATTTCCTCCTCCTTTCTTTATTTTTTAAAACCCAAAGACCTAAAAAGCCCTGACCAATTTGGGGTGCAGGGCTTTCTGGTAGTTACTTGAGAAATTGATCAACTAGCCACGAGTAAACCCTCCACCGGTGGTGGTAAGAAGGGTAAGGAGCAAATTGACTGATTGATAAAACATTACTTCTATCTTATCAACATAAAAAATTAAAAGCAATTGCTCCAAATTGATGCCATGGCAGAGAAATGGAACAATTGACAATGATTTATTAAAGTGGTAGGAATGGAGTAGAAGCCAACTGACTGGAGACTGGCATAACGTCAGATTGAGAGCGGTTGCAATTGGGAGAAGTTCTATGAAAACAGCTTTGTTTGGGACCTTAGCGGCAATTCAAGTAAAAGTTATGACGACTTTGAAAAAGATTGCAAAACCAACCGATGATGGAATTATTGATTGGTTGCTGAGTAAACAGGCGGAAGAAGCAATCAAAAATGCTTGTACAGCTGGTTGGCAAGTTTTGGTTGAGACTTATGAAAAATCTAAAGTTGAAGTCCACCTCCTTATCCGGCTCGTCGCTGACGAATTTGACTGGGTAGATCCCAACATCACCCCAACCAACTTCCCCGAGGAACCAATCCGGAGTGAAGACTACAAGGTCTATCACTTC
>JAHFNY010000010.1:0-8631 GCA_023267075.1 Candidatus Vogelbacteria bacterium | reverse complement strand
CCCCGCCAACATTTATGAGTTCCTTAAGTGGAACGGTTGGAATGGTAAGGACACTGTTGTTGCCCTCGGCTCTTCTTGCGTCGTTTATAGTAGTCGTTACGTGCCGTGTCGTGACCGCGATGATTCTTTGCGCCGGCTGTACCTCGACTACTGGGTTGGTGATTGGGATGACCGCTGTCGCTTCCTGGCTGTTAAAAAGCCACAATCTGAAGCCACTTAGTTTACTAAACTGAAGTCTAGCCGTCGGCGCTTAGGGTCGGCGGCTTTTATTTTGATTTTCACCCGATCGCCAAGACGGAAGCGTTTTTTATTTTTCCGGCCGGTGAGGGTGAGGAGCTTATCATTAAATTCATAATAATCATCATTTAAGTCGCGCACCGCCACCAAGCCCTCCGATTTAGTCTCTGTTTCTTCCACGAAGAAGCCAAACTCCATTACCCCGGAGATCACGCCCCAATATTCTTGGCCCACGCGACTGGCCATATACTCCACTTGTTTTAATTTAATACTCTCGCGCTCGGCCTCGGCGGCCTCGGCCTCGCGGGCGGAAGAGTGGACCACCTCATGACCAATTTCTTCCAACATCGTTTTAGTCGGCTTCTTTTTATCTAAGAAGATAGCGAGCAAGCGATGGACCAGGAGATCAGGGTAACGACGGATGGGCGAGGTAAAGTGGGTGTAATAAGGGAAGGCAAGGCCCCAGTGGCCAATGTTCTCAGTGGAGTAAACCGCTTTAGCCATGGCGCGGATGGCAGCTCGGTGGACGATGTGGCTCTCGGCTTTTTCCTCCGCTGCGGCCAGGAGATTATTTAAATCATGAGAGGAGATTTTATCTTCCTTCAATTTAAGATTATAGCCAAGCGGTTTAAGAAAGTTCACCAAGCCGGCCATTTTCTCCACATTGGGCCAATCGTGAATGCGATAGACGAAGGTCTGCGGCTTATGCTCATTGTATTTGCTCGCAAACTCCGCTACTTTTTTATTGGCGAGGAGCATGAAGTCTTCAATTAATAAATGGGAATCGGTTCTAATTTTCTTAATTACTTTAATTGGTTTGCCAGTCGGGTCGAGGACAAACTTTACTTCCTCATCTTCAAAGGAGATTGCTCCCGCTTCTATCTTTTGTTCTCTTAATTTATAAGCTAGCTTGTTTAAGGTTTTTAATTCCGTCACATATTCATCACGTTTGCCATCCAACACTTCTTGCGCTTCTTCATACGAGAAGCGGCGGCTGGAGTGGATGACGGTGCGGCCGAACCATTCACTCACCATTTCGCCTTGTTCATTTAATTCAAATACTGCCGAGAAGGTGAGGCGATCCTGATTGGGGACGAGACTGCAGACATTATTAGATAAAACTTCTGGGAGCATTGGTACTGTCCGGTCCACTAAATAAATAGAGGTCGCTCTTTCTCTCGCTTCTGTATCTAAAGCGGTGTTGGGTTGGACGTAATGCGAGACATCGGCAATATGCACGCCGACTTCCCAAATTCCTTTTTTAACTTCACGGATTGATAAAGCATCGTCAAAGTCTTTCGCATCCACCGGGTCAATAGTGAAGGTAGGGATTGGTCTAAAGTCGCGGCGGATCTTAAGCTCATTATTTAAGTCGTGAGTAAAGTTGTCTTTAAGCTTTTCTGCTTCGGCTTCCACCGCGGGAGGGAAGTCGGGGGTAAAGCCTTTCCCCGCCACAATCGCTTGCATCTCGGTCTCATTATTACCGCCGGGGCCAAAGTTCTTAATCACTTCACCGAGCGGATTTAATTCTGGCTTGGACCATTTCACTAACTTCACCAGCACTTTATCATTCACTTTAAATTTAACCTTGCCTTGATTTTCTAAATCAAATTTAACAAAGGTGCGCGTCGTGTCAGGGATCAGGACCAATTTTTTATCTTCCTCTTCCACCGTGCCGACGAAATCGGTCCGTTTGCGTTTAATGACTTTTACCACCTTACCGCCGCTCACCTCCACCGTATCGCCGTCTAAGGCGAGGCCAGTGGCCTCAATTAGCTCCTCGCCAAACCACCCGCCCTTGCGGGTGAGCTTAATCTCACCAATTACTCCTTCATTTTTATTCATCGCCGTTAGTATACCATCCAAGTTGACGGAGGGCGACTGGTCTGCTACTATTCTCGGCGTATGTTGAAGATTAGATTACAGCGCGTGGGCCGGAAAAATGACCCCTCCTTCCGCCTCGTGGTGACTGAACACACCAATGCCGCCAAGAAGAGCGGTCGCTTTGCCGAGATCCTCGGTTCTTACGATGCCCGCCATGGCGAGCCGGTCATTAAAGCGGAGCGGGTTAATCACTGGCTTAGCATGGGCGCCCAACCGTCTGTGACCGCTCACAATTTACTGATCAGAACCGGCGTGCTTAAAGCTAAGACTAAGAACCCCTTACCTAAGAAAACCCCCCTTCGCCCGGAGGCTACGGAGGGGCAGGCTGCTATAAAAGAAGAGTTGCCAAAAGAAGAGGTGGCTGATAAAGTAGTAGAAGAAGTAACACCGGTCGAGACTATTTAATAAAAAATTAATTTACGATGCAGAAAGATCAGGAATTTCTTGAATATATCATCAAGAATTTGGTTGATAACCCAAACGATGTGAAGGTTGATCGTAAGGTAGATGAAATGGGTGTGTTAATGACCCTTGATATCAACCCTGCCGACATGGGTAAGATCATTGGTCGCCAAGGCAATACGGCTAAAGCGATCCGGACCTTGCTCCGCGTGGTAGGGATGAAAAATAACGCCCGCGTTAATCTTAAGATCAATGAGCCGGAAGGTTCTACTCGTCCGCCTCGGGCTCCTCATGATGACCGCAGTGCCAGCCGCTCGGTAGATGAGGCCATGGCCGACCTCAAGTTCTAAATAACTTCAAAAACCCGGCCTCGTGCCGGGTTTTTGCTTTACTTTTATGACCTTCAATATTATTACTATTTTCCCCGAGATGTTTAGCTCATATTTACATGAGTCAATTTTGGCCCGGGCGATTAAAGAGCAGAAGATTAAAGTTAAATTTTTAAACCCGCGCGATTTTACGCGCGATAAACATCGCAAGGTTGATCTTAAGCCCTATGGCGGCGGGCCAGGGATGGTGATGATGGCCGAGCCGATTTTATTGGCTGTAAGTAAAATTTTTTCTAGTCGCAAAATGCTCCCGGGGGGAGAGGGGAAGTCGCATTTAACGACTAACAAAAATTTTAAGATTGTTATTTTTTCTCCCGGGGGTAAACCGTTCACTAATCAAGTGGCGGCGAAGCTCGCCAAAAGTAAACAAGATTTAATTTTAATCGCTGGGCGGTACGAGGGGATTGATGGCCGGGTGAAAAAGATTTTAAAAGCGGAGGAGTATTCTGTGGGACCGTACGTCCTCACTGGGGGGGAATTACCGGCGATGATTATGATTGATGCGATCACACGACAACTCCCTGGTGTCCTGGGTAAAGATGAGTCGGTGGAGGAAAAGCGAGTGGCGAGTCACGAGGTCTACACCCGGCCCGAGGTGCTGGTGTGGAAGAATAAAAAATATAAAGTGCCTAAAGTCCTCGTCTCCGGCGACCATAAAAAAATCACCCTCTGGCGCGAGAAGAGGAAATAAAGTTGACAACTTTTGAGCCTTCCGCTATACTCTAGCTACAACAGCAAGAGTGAGTTACGGACGCTATCTTGCCCTAGAGACTCCACAATTTGTTTAGGTGTTAGACCCCGACCTCTGATTAGGAGGGCGGGGGAGGCGTTTTGGTTTATTTTAATAATCTAGCTTTATCTCTATGCGTCACACCCCCATTAAGCAGAAGCATTGTGCCCGCTACCAAAAGCCGTTGGTGGAGATCCCTGACCTCGTCAGGGTCCAGAAGGAGTCCTATAACTGGCTGGTGAAGGAGGGTTTGCCTGAACTGTTTAAAGAATTTTCCCCGATCAAGGACTACTCGGAGAAGAAGTTTGAATTGGAGTTCGTCGGCTTTCAGTTGGATGAGCCCAAGTACGACGAGCATCACGCTAAAGAGAATAAGCTCACTTACGACGCGCCGCTCCGGGTGCGAGTGAAGTTGCGCAATAAGACGCTTAATCAAGATAAAGAACAAGAAATTTTCTTGGCTGATTTCCCGGTGATGACGGCTCATGGGACTTTCGTCGTTTCCGGTATTGAACGAGTCATTGTGCCGCAGTTGGCGCGCTCATTTGGCGTATTTTTTACCGCCAATGAAATTAAGAATAAAAAGTATTTTGGCGCCAAGATTATCCCGGCCCGCGGCGCCTGGGTGGAGATTGAGTCGGAGTTGGACGACGCTATTTACGTCCGGATTGATCGCAAGCGCAAGTTCCCTTTGTCTTCTTTGCTCCGCGTTTTTGCCAAGCACGAGGGTAAAAGTATTGCCGATGCCGATTTAATTAAATTGTTTGAACACTCTGAAGTTGATTTACTCTCAATTAAGAAAACGTTTGAAAAAGATCATGCCAAAACGGCTGAAGAATCTTATTTAGAAATTTATAAGCGTCTCCGCGACTCTGACCTTGCCACCGCCGCCAACTCTAAAGAATTTGTGGACAGCCTCTTCTCCCGGGAGAAGTATGATCTCTCGGTGGTGGGTCGGGTCCGGCTTAATCAGCGCTTTAATTTGCCGATTGAGGGTAAAGTGCGCGAGGAACGGACGCTCTCCCTCGCCGATTTGGTGACCATCGTCTCTCACTTGATTACCTTAAACAATACCAAAGGAGCGAAAGAAGATGATATCGATCACTTGGGCTTCCGCCGTGTCCGCTCCGTGGGGGAAATGCTTCAGCAAAAGTTGAAAGTGGGTATGACCCAAATGAAGCGGAATATTCAAGACCGCATGTCCACCATTGATTCTTCTACCTTGTTGCCGATCCAGGTTATCTCCCCCCGGCCGCTCCAGGCGCGATTGAAAGAATTTTTCACCACCAACCAATTGTCGCAATTTATGAATCAAGAGAATAGCTTGGCCGAGCTCGAGCACCTGCGAACCCTTAGTGCCCTTGGTCCAGGCGGTCTGACTCGTGAGCGGGCTGGACTGGAAGTGCGCGACGTTCATACTTCTCACTACGGCCGCGTGTGTCCCATTCACACCCCAGAGGGACCAAACATTGGTTTGATCTTGCATCTCTCCACTTATGCCAAGATCAATGAATTTGGCATTATTGAAACTCCTTATCGTAAAGTTAAGAATGGCAAGATTACTGATGAATTGGTTTATTTAAACGCTTTGGAAGAAGAAAACTTTGCCATTGCTCATGCCGCCGCCTCATATGATGATTCTGGTCGGCTCTTAGATGAATTGGTAGAAGCCCGCAGTGGGACTCATCCAACACTGGTGCCCCGTGAGAAAATTGATTTTATTGACGTGGCGCCCAATGCCGCTTACTCCGTGGCCACGTCCATGATCCCATTCTTAGAGCACAATGATGCCAACCGGGCTTTGATGGGTTCAAACATGCAGAAGCAAGCCGTGCCGTGTGTGGTGCCAGAAGTACCGTTGGTGGCTACTGGGATTGAAGGTAAAGCCGCTCATGACTCGGGTCGCCTCATTTTGGCTCGCACAGCCGGGACGGTGACTCGCGCCGATGGTCAAATGATTATTGTGAAAAGTGAAAAAGATGAAGAACATTATCCTCTAGTCACTTTTTCTAAGACTAATGACAACACCATTTTCCATCAACGGCCGGTGGTAGTGCCGGGCGACGTGGTGAAGAAGGGTGATCTCTTGGCCGACAACTCGTCCAGTGTCCAAGGTCAAATGGCTTTGGGTCAGAATGCCCTCGTGGCCTTTATGTCTTGGGGTGGGGCGAATTATGAAGACGCGATTATTATTTCTGAACGCTTAGTCAAGGATAGTAAATTTACTTCCATTTATGTGGAAGAGTTTGAAGTGAATGTCCGCGATACCAAACTGGGGCCGGAGGTCACGACACACGATATTCCGAATGTGGGTGAAGGGAAGTTAAAAAACTTGGATGAAGACGGCATTATCCGGATCGGCGCTGAAGTTCATCCCAATGATATTTTAGTTGGTAAGATTACGCCTAAGGGTGAGACGGAATTAACGCCAGAAGAGCGCTTGCTCCGCTCCATCTTTGGCGAGAAGTCACGTGATGTGAAGGATTCTTCACTCCGTTTGCCGCACGGCAAGAAGGGTCGGGTGATTGGGGTGAAAGTTTTTTCTCGCGATGCCGGTGATAAATTAGAATCAGGAATTATTAAGCGGATTCATATTCAAGTGGCGCAAGTGCGGAATGTCTCGGTGGGCGATAAGCTTGCTGGTCGCCACGGTAACAAGGGCGTTATCTCCCGCGTTTTGCCGGAAGAGGATATGCCGTACTTAGCCGATGGCCGCCAAGTGGATGTAATTTTAACGCCACTCGGTGTACCCAGCCGGATGAACTTGGGTCAGATTTTTGAAATGCACTTGGGCCTCGCCGCCCACACTTTGGGTTATCAAGCCATTACTCCTACCTTTATGGGCGTGGGCGCCGATGAAATTAAGTCTGAATTGAAAGCCGCCGGTTTTAGCGAATCAGGTAAAGTCCAACTCTTTGACGGTCAAACGGGTGAAGCCTTTGAACAACCGATCGCCATTGGTTATATGTACATTCTCAAGCTCGCCCACATGGTGGAAGATAAGATCCACATGCGTTCCATTGGTCCGTACTCGCTCATCACTCAACAGCCGCTTGGTGGTCGCTCCCAAGGCGGTGGTCAGCGCTTTGGCGAAATGGAGGTCTGGGCCTTGGAAGGTTATGGTGCGGCCTACACCTTGCGGGAAATGTTAACCATTAAGTCAGATGATATTCAGGGTCGGTCCAGCGCTTTTGATTCTATTGTTAAAGGTGAGGGGATTAAACCGCCCAATTTACCGGCTTCCTTTAACGTGATGCTCGCCGAGCTCCGCGGTCTTTCGCTTGATGTCGAACTTAAAAATCTTAATGATACCGAGGACCATGGAAAATAAAACCCAAGACAAGCCGATTGACTTCAATACCATTACTCTTAAGTTGGCTTCGCCCGAGCGGATTTTAGACTGGTCGCGGGGTGAAGTGACTAAGCCGGAGACGATTAATTATCGCAGTGGCCGGGCCGAGCGGGGCGGCCTCTTTGACGAGCGGATCTTCGGACCAGAGAAAGATTTTGAATGTTATTGTGGTAAGTATAAGCGCATTCGCTATAAAGATATTATTTGTGAAAAGTGCGGGGTAGAAGTCACACGCTCCATCGTCCGTCGCGAGCGGATGGGTCATATTGAATTGGCTTCACCGGTGGCCCACATTTGGTTCTTGCGCGGCGTACCGTCACGGATCGGTTTATTGCTTGATCTCTCCATTGCGGATTTAGAGAAAGTAATTTACTTTGCCGGTTATATTGTGACCAAGGTTAATGAAGAGGAGAAGGGGCGAGTGTTGAAAGAAATTGATAATGAATTCAAAACTAAAATCAAAGCCATTACCGATGAAGAGGGTAAAGAGAAGTTAAAGAATGCGGTTTTAGAAGCCAAACGGCAATTGGAGAGCATTCAGCCCTGGCGAGTGATCGATGAAGTGCTCTATCACCGGCTCTCGCTTAAATATGGGCCCGTGTTTGAGGCATCCATCGGAGCCGAGGCGATTAATGAAATCTTTAAAACGATTAACTTAGATAATCTGTTAGAAAAGTTAACCGCTGATTTAGAGAAGGTATCAGCGGTAGATCGTCCGCGCCTTCAAAAGCGCTTTAACTTGGTAAAGTCCATGAAACGGGCTGGAGTCCGCCCAGAGTGGATGTTCCTTAAAGTGATTCCGGTTATTCCCCCCGCCCTCCGACCAATGGTAGCACTGGATGGTGGTCGTCACGCCACATCTGATGTGAACGATCTATATCGGCGGGTCATCAATCGGAATAATCGCTTAAAGAAATTGCTCGAGCTCTCGGCGCCGGAAGTGATTTTGCGCAATGAGAAGCGGATCTTGCAAGAAGCGGTGGACGCGTTGATCGATAACTCCATTCGCCGGTCCGGCGCCGATAGTGCCCTTAATCAAGCTCAACGCCGGCCGCTTAAATCATTGGCTGACTCCCTCCGCGGTAAGCAAGGTCGCTTCCGTCAGAACTTACTCGGTAAGCGGGTGGACTATTCTGGCCGCTCGGTGATTGTAGTTGGTCCAGAACTTAAACTTTCCCAATGCGGTCTACCCAAGCATATGGCCTTGGAACTTTTCCGACCGCTGATTATCTCGCGGATTTTGGCCGATGAACTAGCTTTCAATATCCGGGGTGCTGGTCGCTTAATCGATGAAGGGATTCCGGAGGTCTGGGCGATTTTGGAAGAGGTGATCAAGAATAAGCGGGTGCTCTTAAACCGCGCGCCCACCCTGCACCGCTTGGGTATTCAGGCCTTCCAACCAGTCTTGATTGAAGGTAATGCTATTCAAATTCATCCCCTGGTTTGTACGGCTTTCAACGCGGACTTCGACGGTGACCAAATGGCTGTTCACGTCCCACTGTCTGACGCCGCTCAACGGGAGGCTCGGGAATTGATTGCCGCTAATCGCAACTTACTCAAGCCAGGTTCTGGTGATCCGATCATTGCCATGCGCATGGATATCGTTCTTGGTTGTTTCTGGGTGACTAAGGCCATGG
>JAHFNY010000009.1 GCA_023267075.1 Candidatus Vogelbacteria bacterium | reverse complement strand
AATTCTATGACGAAGAAGGAAAATCCCTTGCTCGACAGTTTCTCAAATCTCCCCTTAACTATGCCCAGATAAGTTCTGGCTACAGCTACAAGCGAACAAACCCGGTGACTAAACAAGTCACTCCGCATCGTGCAATCGATTATGCCGCCGATACTGGTACTCCAGTTATTGCAACAGCCGATGGAAAAGTAACCACAGCCGGATCAAAAGGCGGACTTGGCATTACCGTGGAGTTGAAGCATGGTAGTTATCTCACTCAATATGCTCATCTTTCAAAGATCGCTAAAGGTATTAAAAATGGTGCGGATGTAGCACAAGGTGATGTAATCGGTTATGTAGGATCAACCGGCATTTCAACAGGCCCCCATTTACAGTACGCCATGTTTGAAAATGGTAGTCCCCTCAACCCTCTTACCGCTGATTTTTCACGCGGAGAAGCAGTAAAAATCTCTGAAATAACAGCCTTTGCAGAAATCAAAGGTAAGTTCCAAAAGTTGCTAGACTAACTAGGTTTATTTATCTCAGTCTGCAGTCTTACTTTTGCCCAATTAAGAAGATTGCCACCAAGCTTATGATTGACCGTACTTCTATTCCACAAAATGATGATGACCTTACAGCTCTTACCAAAGAGGCTCTTACTGATATCCTCGGCCGAGAACCCACTAAACAAGAGATTTTACGAGCTCATGCTGGATTTAAACGTATGGCCTTTGTGATGATGGATCATTTAGAGAAGGAGAATAAGAAGGAAAAGAGCAACAAAAAGAGAGGGGCTAACGGGTAGCCTCCTGTTATTTTCAATAAGATGTGTTTCTAAAATAAGTGGTGTGTACACATCAAACAAGCACATACCACACAGTTGGCAGTTGGAAACGGCAATAGAAAAGCAATCGATAACTTTCCGAATTTCGGTTTTTTGGGCGAGATGTATCTTTCAGCCTGTTTTATGGTGATCTCAATCTTGGTTCTCACCTCTATCTCAAGAAGTTTCTGACAGCTGGGACAGCGCATCGTGAACGAGGCATTGGAATTGAATGCTCCGTTCTTGAAGACAATGTTCGTGCAATGAGGGCAATTGCCGATATTTAATGGTTCTTGATCCATATTCGCTGGATGGGTTGCTGGCGCTGGATGTTGATTCCGAAGCTTCAGAAACCTTTGATCGTGGAAATTAATTAATAAACATTTTCGGTCGGGGTCGACTACCTCCCGATCAGCTAACAGGCAATTAAGAGTCATCCATTGCCGTCCTCTTTGCGCCGTTCATCGACATCTTTTCAACGAGCTTCGATTTCAACTCACTCAAGTTATCCCCAGTTTTTTGAATCGGTCGGCTATTCTTAATAATTAAATCTTTTTCTTTATTCTTGTTCGTGGTTCCCCTAGACCGATCTGACCGGTCTCTCTGACCGACGTGCAAGTCTGACTGACCGATCTCGTTTGAGTTCGGTCTCACTGACCTATCTAATTTCAACAGGTAGTACACATTGTGGTAGCGTCGTCGGCTCTTTCGAATGATCTCCAATTTGATGAGTTGCCGGATGCCTCTTTGCACACTTGAGATGCTTGCGCCGATCTTGTCGGCGATGGTCTTGTGGGCTGGAAAGCAAAAACCCTCCTGGTTCGCGTACTCCGCCAAGCAGTTATAAATAGCGATGCCGATCGGACCCAGTGTGCTTCCGTATTCATCGAGAAGTACCTTGCTGATCCAATACCAGTCACCTTTGCGAAGATCCCGAATTGTAATTTTTTCATCCGGCATACACGAAAAATAAAGGCGTGGTAGTCGACCGAAACTCCGACCGCGCCTTATCGCTCCTCTCAATGTGGCCACATGCCATTGAGGGGAGAGTAAGGCTTGGTCTACCATTCTCTAGATTTCGGCAGAGCACGATCAATGTTGTCCATCGCTCGGCAGAAGTCTCGTCGTATGCTTGGATTTTCAAGTTCCCGGATAGTGAAGTTAGTTAACAGACTCTCCCTCCTCGCCAGTAGGTCTCTCCTCGTCGGTGGCTTCCGAGTCATCCGTTTCCATATCGTCCGGATAAGTCTCTTGATCAGGATTTTGGTTCTCATGTTTTTTAAGGTGATCCATGTGATCCAATAGCATGAACGCCATGCGCTTAAAGCCGGCATGGACTTTCCAAACTTCTTGTCGGGAAGGCTCTCGGCCAAGTACGTCGGCGAGTGCGTTGCGAGTAAGCTCAACAAGAGCTTCCTCATCTTTGTTTGGTTTGGACATGCGGTGGTTTGGTTCATAGAAGTGACCTCACACTTTTATTGACCCCACCTTGCCTAAGGCAAGAAAACTTCCTCGACTCTGACTCCGAGAGCCAAAGCAATCCGCTGGGCTGTTTCGAGATTCGGACGCTTCCGTCCTGTCTCGTACCGGCTGATCGCAGTGTTGTGCTTAAAACCAAGAATTCGGGCTAACTGATATTGCGTTAGCCCTTTCTTGATCCGAAGGTCACGGAGTTTTATATTCACTGGTGATTTGTTCATAAATTTACTTTTAGACCCCTACAGTCATATTAAGCAAAAATGCTTAATTGGTCAATATAGGTGCTTGTGGATAAGCAAAGTTGCTTAATATTTACTAATTTGCTATACTAAGTCCATAAGGTCGCAGTTAATGGATTAAGCAAAATCAACAAATATGTCATTTGGTTCATATCTAAAAAAGCAAAGAGAGTCCCATAATTGGACTATAAAAGAGATGGCTGAACGGCTCGGGTTTTCGTCGAGCTACATCAGCCAACTGGAAAATGGAGCACGCATCCCGTCCCAGAAACAGCTTGCTACTTTTGCTAAGGCCTACGAACTTCCGGAGGAAGAAGTGAGACGACATTGGACTGAGGGTAAGATTCAGCAGGTCAGCAAAGAGGGCAACTATAAATTTGATATTAAAGAGGTCGGCGAAAAGCATGTGCAGGAGGCCACAAGCAAGCTCGAGCAGGGACTCGAAGAATTGAAAAAAAGTTTTTCAACTGATGACGGTCATTTTAAATTGCCGGTGCTCGTAGCGATCCCTATTGATGATCTCGATGGTCATCTGAGTCGAACGAACGACCTCGTTATGATGCCGAAGGAATCGATTGTTTCCAGTCACCGAGTGTATGGAGTTCGAGTATCAGAGCACCCCTTGCCCGATGCCGGCATTCTTGCCGGAGATTTTATTATTCTCGATGCCGATGTTGCTCCAAAGAACGGCGACATTGTCATCATGAGCACTCCTGATGGGTTGGCCATGATCTACTATCACGAACGAGGCGATCATTTGGAGATTCGGCCGGAGAAGGAAGGGTTTAAGAAATCCTATCCTCTCAGCGAAATCAAGATATTAGGAAGGTTGGTGTATCACATAAAAAAATATTAATCGCCAGGGCTCTCCAAACGGAGAGCCCTCAAGCTATCTAGCAAAAATAAATTATGAACTACTTAATCTACGGCCGTGTCTCTACCTCTCGTCAGGCCGAACGAGAACTCAGTATTCCAGCGCAAGTCAAAGCCTGCCAAAAGTACGGTATGGATCATCATTGGAATCTTGCGCCGGACGGCGTCTATGAGGAAAAGGGCGAGTCGGCTCGCACGACCGTTCGTCCCCAGCTTCAGAAAATGCTTCATCGGGCAAAGACCGATCCCAAGGTCGATGCGATCTTGATGCATAAACTTGATCGCATGTGCCGCAATGTCGCCGACTACGCGGCAATCAAGATGATGCTCAAAAAGCACGATGTTCGACTGATCTCGGTGGTCGAGCAATTCGATGAGTCTTTCTCCGGAGAGCTGGTTGAAAATATCATGTCCTCAATTGCCCAGTGGACGTCCCAGAACATCAGCTGGGAGGTTAAGAAGGGTCTCAGAGAGGCCGTAGAGCGTGGGCGGTTCCCCGGATATGCGCCAACAGGCTACTTGAACGATAAGAAAACAAAATCTCTCATTGTCGATAATCTACGAGCACCGTTCGTAAAGATGGCCTTTGAGCGATATGCAACTGGCAAGTATAGTTACGATTCTCTTGCGGCCTATCTTGCCGAACGCGGTTTCAAAAGCAAATATGGCAATTTAGTGAGACGAACGTCGATTGAACACATCCTCGCAAACCCCATCTACTATGGTTTGGTTAAAACACGTTCAGCAACATGTCAGGCGAACTTCCCGAAACTCATCACCAAGAAACTCTTTGACGATGTCCAAGAAATCATCCAACAACACAATCACGCCGCCGATCGGAGTCGGAAGCACTCGTACCCGATGTCCGGCTTCATGCGATGTGCCGTGTGCGGTTCTACGCTCTGCGGCCAAATGCAAAAGGGTCATCTCTACTATTCATGCACCCATTGGAATGACCGTAAGTGTACAGAACGAAAGTACATTCGATGGGAGCTTATCGAGCAACAGGTAGAAAATCATCTCTCACGAATACAACTGCCGGATCGCTTTAAGAGGGTCTTGGATGAGTATATTGAGCACTTTGCTACAGAACGATTGGGTCAAGAGGAAAAGGAGCGCAAGAGTCTTAAGCAGGAGCTGGTGAGGGTGCAACAGCAGATCCGCAATATCGTCGTAGATCGCTCAAAACGCATCATGGACGCCGAGGTGTTTATAAAGATTCAGGATGAGCTCTTGAGGGAAAAGGAGATGTATCAGGATCGCTTACGGGTGCTTGAGGGAAAGTCGGATAAGTTCGTACAAAAGTTCAACGAGATATTGGAATTCGCTGATCATGCAGACAGGGTGTTCCAGACCAGTAGCATGCACCAGAAGCGTTTAGTCGTGAAGCTCTGTTTTGACGGCTTCACCGTGCAAAATCAAAAACTGACGCCAATTTGGACGCCAGTCTTTGATGTTCTTATGGACTTAAACTCTAGCAACTTCGAGCCCCCAAAAGTCGTCGGCAAGGGCTCGAAAGACTCGAAAACCCTTGCCGTGACTAAAGTTCAAAGTTGCCAATCTGGCGGAGGAGGTGAGATTTGAACTCACGATACGGTTGCCCGTATGCCGGTTTTCGAAACCGGTGCCTTCAACCACTCAGCCACTCCTCCCAGCCTACCCAAACTACCAGATTTTAAGCGTTTTGTGAATTGCCAAAATGGTCCAAAAGCTATAAGCTAAAAGCTGTTTACTAGGCCCTATCGTCTAACGGTTAGGACGCCGGCTTTTCAAGCCGTTAATCCGGGTTCGATTCCCGGTAGGGTCATTGGGCGATTAGCTCAGCTGGTTAGAGCGTCACATTGACATTGTGAAGGTCAGAGGTTCGAGTCCCCTATCGCCCACCGTTTATGAGTCAGAAAAATAATTTACTAGGGTTTGGTTACCGCCATCTTGTCCGCCCTGCGGCATTTTTATTTGACCCCCAGACTACTCATGAAGTATTCACCAATTTAGGCGAGAAGTTAGAGAATCACCCCCAACTACTTTCCCCCTTCTTCCAATTTTCTTCCCCACAATTAAAGAAAACCGTTTTAGGCGTGGAATTTGCTAACCCAGTAGGTCTCGCGGCCGGCTTTGATTATAACGGCCACTTAGCCCGGACCATGAAGTACACTGGCTTTGGCTTTAATACCGTGGGCACGGTTACCGCTCACGCTTCTCCCGGCAATGCTGGCCCGCAATTAACCCGCCTCCCCCAAGCCCAAGCGATCTGGGTTAATAAAGGTTTTAAATCTGACGGCGCTGTCGCCGTCGCCAAGCGTTTGGATCAGAAAAATTTAATTGATCACACTATTGGCCTTAGTGTAGGCGCGAGCAATGTGCCGGCAGTCAACACTGTGGCTAAAGCGATTGATGATTATTTATTTACTTTCAATACTTTTAAAGATAAAAGTTATGTGAAATATTTTGAACTCAATATTAGCTGTCCCAATGTCAATTTAACCGGCATTTTTACTAAGCCAGAAAATTTTGAGAATTTACTTAAAGCCATAATGGAATTGAAAATTAATCAGCCAATTTTTATTAAAATGCCCAGCGGGATTGAGTCAGCTACAAGTGACACCTTAATTAAAACGGCCCTGGCTCATAATATCAGCGGTTTTATCTTTAGTAATTTACTTAAAACGACCGGCCAAACTGGCGGTTTATCCGGTCGGCCGGTCTTCCCCCGGGCTAAAAGATTGATTACCCACACCAGGCAAGAATTTGGTCACACAGTAACTTTAATCGGCTTGGGAGGGATCTTTAGTCCCATCGAGGCCAAAGAGTATTTAAACACGGGCGCTGATTTAATCCAATTAATCACTGGTCTCATTTATGAGGGCCCGCAACTGCCAGCCCAAATTTGCGAGTATTTAGCCGGCCAAATTAATTAAAATGATTCCCTTTTTAATCCAATTACTTACTTTCTCACGACCAGTTGGTTATTTTTTAATCTTCTTCGGACTTGCTTTAGAGGGCGACTTCGTTTTACTAGTTATCGCTTTTCTCACTCACTTGGGCCTATTTGATTTAGGTGATGCCCTCATCTTTGGCCTCACTGGTTTATTTATTGGCGATACAGCTTGGCTCTATTTAGGGAAAAAGCTTGATACTCTCTCACCCTGGGTTCATCGCCAAGTCATGCGCCTCACTAGACCAATGGAGCGACATATCTTGGCCAATCCGGCCCGAGCGATTTTTATTTCTAAATTTACTTATGGCATTCATCGCGCAGTCATTATCCGCCTCGGCCAAAACGGCTTAAGTTTAAAAGAATTCCTTAAAGCGGATCTCCCCGCCGGTTTACTCTGGTTTACTTTAATCTTTACCCTTGGTTATGCCGCTAGCGCCTCGCTCCGTTTAATCCGCCATTACCTCCATTATACCGAGTTGGGATTTTTATTTGTTTTGATTTTATTTTTCCTCATTTCTCATTTGGTCAGTAATTATTCTAAAGAGAAGTTATGATTATCTTAGCGATAGAAACAAGCTGTGATGAAACGGCGATTAGTGTAGTGCAAGCGGAGGGTGATTTAACTAGGCCTAGGTTTAAAGTCTTAGCCCATCAAGTAAGTTCCCAAGTAGCCCTGCACGCCCCCTTTGGCGGCGTAGTGCCCAATATTGCTAAACGTGAACATCTTAAAAATTTACCCATTGTTTTAGATCAAGCCCTAGCAGAAGCTAAGTTAACTCACGAAGAAGCGGTTAAAATTATAGATGCTATTGCTGTGACCGTCGGGCCCGGCTTAGAGCCCGCTCTCTGGACGGGCATTGAGTTTGCTAAAAAACTAGCGGAAGAATGGCAAAAACCCCTCATTCCGACCAATCATTTAGAAGGTCACATTATCTCCGTCTTGGCTCCTAACTTGGACACTGGATGTCCAAGTGGACATCCAGTGTCCATCAAATTCCCCGCTGTTGCTCTTATTATTTCCGGCGGGCATACCGAATTAGTCTTAGTAAAAAAACTGGGTGAGTATGAGAGAGTTGGCAGTACCCGAGACGACGCCGTGGGTGAAGCCTTTGATAAAGTGGCACGATTACTTGGCCTCCCTTATCCCGGCGGCGCGAGTGTCAGTAAACTAGCCAAAGAAGCGCGAGATACTAATCTAACTAGTGATTGGCACTTGCCGCGGCCTATGCTCCACTCTCCTGATTTAAACTTTTCTTTCTCTGGTCTTAAAACGGCGGTAAGGTATGGGATAGAAAAACACGGAACAATGAGTGAGCTTGATAAACAAACTTTAGCCCGCGAATTTGAAGACGCGGTGATTGAAGTTTTAACCGCCAAAACTCTGAAAGCAATTGAGGCTTATGAGGCCAAAAGTTTAATTATCGGCGGCGGCGTCATTGCCAATCAAACCCTCCGCGACGCTTTCACCAAGTTAACGTCAAACTTTCCATCTCCAACTTCTCCTCTCCCGCTTCTCATCCCCGACTTTAAGCTCTCGACCGATAACGCCACCATGATCGCTATGGCTAGTTACATCCGTTATCTTAAAAATGAAGTTATTCCCCCCGACCAAGTCCTTAACACTACTATCACCGCCAATGGTAATTTAGCTTTAAAATAAAGCTGATTTTTGCTACGATAGGCGATATGCCCGACCGATTAGACAAGCTGAAGGTCCCCTACAATCCCCAAGAAACGGAGGAACGGATTTATAAATTATGGGAAGAGAGCGGCTATTTTAATCCCGATAATCTGCCAGGTGAAAGGAAAGAACCTTTCACCATCATCATGCCCCCGCCAAATGCCAACGGTCATCTCCACGCCGGTCACGCTCTATTTATTACCTTGGAAGATATTATGACTCGCTACGCTCGTCTGCGGGGGAAGAAAGCTCTCTGGGTCCCCGGCGCTGATCATGCCGGTTTTGAAACTCAAATTGTCTATGAGAAAAAATTAGAAAAAGAGGGACGAACCCGTTTTGGCATGGACCCCCAGCAATTGTATGAAGAGATTCTCGCTTTCACTTTAGAAAATAAAACCCATATGGAGGCCGAGGTCCGCTCACTCGGTGCCTCTTGTGATTGGAGCCGAGAGAAGTTTACCCTTGATTCTAAGATTGTATCCAAAGTCCAAAAAACATTTAAAAAGATGTACGAAGATGGATTAGTTTATCGCGGCAAGCGGATCATTAATTGGTGCCCTAAGCATCAGACCTCACTCTCCGATGTAGAAACCGAATTTATTGAGAAGACCGAGCCGTTTTACTATTTTAAATACGGGCCTTTCACTATTGGTACCAGCCGACCGGAGACTAAATTTGGTGATAAATACGTAGTGATGCATCCCGCCGACAAACGTTATGCAGAATATACCGACGGTCAGAAAATTGATCTGGAATGGATCAATGGACCGATTACCGCCACAGTCGTTAAAGATGAAGCAATTGATATGGACTTTGGCACCGGGGTGATGACCATTACTCCTTGGCACGATGCAGTAGACTTTGGCATTGCCGAGCGACACCACTTAGATAAAGAACAAATTATTGATGAACGGGGCAAGCTCCTCCCGATTGCCGGTGAATTTGCCGGGCTGAAGATTGGTGAAGCCCGAGAAAAAATTGTGGAAAAGTTGAAAGCTAAAGGCTTATTAGAGAAGGTGGATGAAAAGTATGTCCACAATATTAAGACTTGTTACAAATGCAACACGCCGATCGAACCGCAAATTCGCGATCAATGGTTCGTCAAAATGCAACCCCTCGCCGAGAAAGCGCTTGAAGCGGTCAATAAAGGCGAGATTAAATTTATCCCCGATAACTTCCGCAAGATCTTCCTCTATTGGATGGAAAATACTCTGGATTGGAATATTAGCCGGCAAATTGTTTGGGGTATACCTATCCCCGCTTGGTTTAAGGGTGAAGAAGTCTTTATTGGCGATGAAGCACCCGGTTCTGACTGGGTTAAGGATACCGACACCTTTGACACCTGGTTCTCCAGCGGTCAGTGGCCGCATTTGGTCCTTGATTATCCGGATGGATCAGACTTTAAAAACTTTTACCCCACCGACGTGATGGAAACAGGTCATGACCTAATCTTTAAGTGGATCCCGCGGATGGTAATCTTTGGCCTCTATGCCACCGGCCGCGTCCCCTTCCACACCGTGTATTTGCACGGCTTGGTCAATGACGGCAAGGGTCAGAAAATGAGTAAGAGTAAAGGCAATGTCATGAGCCCGCTTGAACTCTCGGCCGAGTTTGGCACCGACGCCCTGCGTATGGCCCTCATTGTGGGCAATGCTCCAGGTACTGATCTCGCCTTGGCGAAAGATAAGATTAAAGCCTATAAACATTTCGCCAATAAACTCTGGAACATTAGCCGGTTTATATTGGAAAATACGGCTAAACTTGAAGGAGAAGTTGCATTGGATAAGTCTGAGCAAGAATTAGAACAAGAAAAAGACGAATTATTAACAAGCGTAACCAATCACTTAGAGAATTACCGTTATCATTTGGCGGCAGAAGAATTGTATCATTACACCTGGCACCGCTTGGCCGATGAAATTATTGAGGATAGTAAAAAAGTTAAAACTCCTTCTCGTCAGCAATTCTTGAGAAAGACGCTTAAAGATATCTTGATTGTTCTCCACCCCTTTATGCCTTTCATCACTGAGGAACTTTGGTCTATAATGAATGAGCGTCAAGCCGAACTTTTATTGATTGCCGCTTGGCCGATTAAATAATCGTGAATAACTTTATGGTGACGATCTTTCTGGCGGTGGTCGGCGGTTTATTGCCGGCGGTAGTCTGGCTCTGGTTCTGGCTTAAAGAAGACGAGCAAAAACCGGAACCAGCTGGTTATATTCTCCAGGCCTTTTTCATTGGCGGCTTTGCCGTTTTAATTGCCTTCTTCTTAGAGCGGCCGCTCCTCCTGGTCTTTGGCGAGCTGAAGAATACTTATGTCTCCCTCGCCGGCTTTGATCTTACAACCTTGCCCATAATCCTCGCCCAATGTAGTTTAATCCTCTCTTGGGCCGCAATTGAGGAAATCATTAAGTATCTTGCCGCCCGCTTCACCGTTTTTGAGCACCGGGCTTTTGATGAGCCAATAGACGCGATGATTTACATTATTACCGTGGCGCTCGGCTTTGCCGCGATAGAAAATGCCCTCTTCCTCTTCGACGCCCTAACCCACAATGGGGGTCAACTCTACTTCCTCCTCACCGGCCAACTCCGCTTCCTCGGCGCCACCATCGTCCACGTGGTGTCTTCATCGGTCACCGGCGCGGCCGTGGCCTTTACCTTTTATAAATCGCCTCAAGTTAAGGCGATTATTATCCCGCTTGGCTTACTGTTGGCAATTGTCTTGCACGCTTTGTTTAACTTCTTTATAATTAACAATGACGGGAGCAATGCCTTCCTCGTTATGGCCGTCTTGTGGATTGCGGCGCTCGTAGTAATTTTACTTTTTGAACGCGTTAAACAAATAACTAAACCAATTTAAATAATTTATGGCTAAAGATAAGCGATCCTTTCTCCAACGACTTACCGGCAGTATTAGCATTGCCGACGATGATGAGATGTTCGGCACAGTAGAAACGGCCGAGTCCCAAGCCCCAGCCCTAGCTGGCGACCCGGAGGAAGGTGAGCTATCGGTAGACGTCTATGAGCGCCCAGGTGAGATCGTCATTCAAGCGATGGTGGCCGGTGTTAGACCCGAGGACTTAGAGATCAATATCGGCCGCGAGATGGTCACCATCCGCGGCTCCCGGGAGACCGCCCGCGAGGTGGCAAGTGACAATTACTTCCACCGCGAGCTCTATTGGGGCGCTTTCTCTAGAACCATTCTCCTGCCAGCGGAAGTAGAAGCTGAAGATGCGGAAGCGAGCGAGCGCCACGGCCTCCTCACCATTCATATCCCTAAAATCGACAAGGGCCGCACCGCCAAGCTCAAAGTGAAGTCAATGTAAGTAGGGAATTTAATACTGTTGGTAATTCAAAAATTCCATTCTCGCCACTAAGGTGGCCTTTTTGATGTTCTACAATAATCTGAGAATTTAATTTCTCTTTAAAATCATCTTGATTGTCTAATGGCACAAAAGGATCATTATCGGAGAAAATTGCGATACTTTTAGGTAAAATGGTCTTAACTTTAGGCCAATCAATTAGTGTTTCAAGCCACGGGGCGGCAATAGCATTATTAACTTTCTCATCCTCACCATCCTCAATACCCAAGTTGGTCAACCGTTTAGCAAAACCGGCCACAAAGACCGCGCCACCTACCTTACTCCCCTCCGGCAAAGTATCTAAATATCTAATGATAGCCTGACAACCCATACTGTGGCCAATAAAATAAGTTTCCCCATCAGCTTGACCAACTGCTTGAGCCAAAGCCGGCACCCACTTATTTATCTTTGGCACTTCCGGCTCTGGCAACTGGGGCACAAAAACTTGGAAACCTTTAGCTTCTAACTCTTTCTTCAACCAGGGAAACCAACCTTCTTCTGGATTACCGTCCCACCCGTGAACAATAAAAACTCGTTTAGACATATTTGATTTTATCTTAGCAAATTATACTCTTGAAGGGAATCAGCCCATCAGATCAATTTTATCGTTTAGCATTGACTATTTATTTTTCATATGCTATCATACTAATAGTTGAGGTGCTTGATCTTATAAGTAACCAACGGAGGATAAACTAGTGTTTAAGGTAAAAATACTGAAATTAGCATGGTGGATTGGGGTCTTGGCGCTAGCGATTTGGATTGGTCATTCTGTCCTAATTTTTGAACCAGGAAAGACGGTTGTCCGTCAAGCCATTTTCCATGGACAAACCGCACAGTGGCTAGAAGATTATCCAGACCACTGGCACCTTGATCCAAATCAGATGAACTTCCTTCAAGGCGGAACATTCATCTTTATTTTAATGGCTTGGCTGGCCATTTCCTTCCTTGAAAACTCCGCGGAGATGGAAGTGATAGAGACTCAGACAAAAATTGCCTCTTGAGTAAACAGGGAGATCTCGCATACCTTGAACGCTCGCCTGAAACAGGGTGAGCGTTTATTTTTTGTGCCCAGAGTCAGGTTCGAACTGACGACCCTTCCCTCTTCAGGGGAATGCTCTACCAACTGAGCTATCTGGGCTTAATTTATTTTGGCGCGTTTTTGAGTGGAGCAAAGATATTATCCGCTCCGACTAAAATCTGTTTATACAAGTCAATAGTCTGATTGATCGCCGGCTGGAAGTAATAATAAATCCCCAAGGTGGCCCCAATCACAATAAGCCACTTGGCCGTAACCAAAAAGGTGGACCACCGTTTGGCCCGCACCAACTCATGGAGAAGACGATTATTGTCCTCCGTGGTCTCACGTAAACGCTTAAAGAAATCTGGATCCATCCTCCTGCCAGTCTACCAAAAACCGCCCAAAAATCAAAGGTATGCTAGGATAAAGTAGTTAAGCCGCCCTCGTAGTTCAACGGATAGAACAGCCCCGTCCTAAGGGGTTAATGTGGGTTCAATTCCTGCCGAGGGCATTGTTTAAACTCCCAAAAGCGTCCTTAAGCGCCCCTCGTCAAAGCCAATGACAATGTCATTGTCTACCATAATCACCGGCACACCCATTTGACCGCTTTTAGTGATCATCTCTTGGCGGGCGGCGACATCAGCCATCACGTCATGCTCCTCATATTTAACCCCTTGTTCTTGGAAGAAGGCTTTAGCCATCTTGCAGTAATGGCAAGTGGGGGTAGTAAAGATTTTAACTAGTTTTTGCATTTCTTTATTATATCATACCAGTCAAAAAGGCAGCAATTTCATCATCTTTAGCCGCTTTCACTCGCCTTATCGCTCCACATCGCTCGCACTTATGAGTAATAACATACTCGCCTTGGATCAATTCCACTTGCTCCGGCCGCATTAAGCCGCCACACTCCTCGGCGCGATCCCCCGGGTGCTTATCCACATGCCGGCTCCACAAGCACTTCGTGCAATGATTGGTGTAGCCATTCCCCACCACCTTCGCTCCACAATGCCCGCAAGTAAAATTCTCAATTTTCCGTTTAAACACTTCACTCATAATAAATCTGACAATCGTGATAAGGCTAAACGATCCATTTCTTTATCTTGATAATTATCAATGTGGGAAGAAATAGCTAAAAAAGCGATAATATCCCCTTTCACCACAAACCACAGTCGCGGCCACTGATTCGGCCTAAGGCCAGAATTAGGAATCACCAACTCAACTTTCCAAATGGTCCAAATATCGTTTTGAGTAATTCGATGAAGTTTAGCTGGTCCAATTATAGTTTTAGGACTAGTCGGATTAAATTGAACTTCACATAATCGTTCGAAATTTGAAAAACCAGCTCTAATAGTTTTAAATCGCCGCTCTAGAGCGGCGATTTCCTTTTCAATACCGGGATGGTACAGAAACTTGACCATAACTAATCAAAATCAGTATCTCGATAAAATGCCAATTCATAAGGAATTTTGCTTTTCAATTCCGTACCAATATACGGCGCTTCCGCATGAGATAATTCCTCCAATTGCTTCCCATTTAAATTGCCATATTTCACTGCGATCCGGTCAAGCATTTTCTTTTCCTCATCATCAAAAACTGACAAGTCTGGTTTAATAAGACACTTATAAACTTCAGTGGGATTATAACCGTTTAGACCTTGAACTTGTTTGATACTGATTATTTTATTTTTTACCATCTCGGCGGTAATTTCTTCCAAAGTTTCTGGCACTGGCCCCATTGGTAAGGCTCGATAAACATCGCCGGTTATTGATCGCTGATCTTTCTCATATAAATCAAAGTCGGCAAAATAAAGCAACTTAGCCAGCTTTTTCTTACCCCAAACTTCACCATTTAGAGCCTGGCATAAATACAAAATGGCATTTTGATACTTTTTCCGGTGGAGAGACACAGTAAATATATTATACTAAATCATTCTAGATAATCAACTAGTTTAAGAGTCTTCACCTACAATTACTTTTGGTCTAATTGCCAAAGCTCGGGCAATCATGAGACGGGTATTACCACTAACAAGGTGTAATTGACCCTCTTTATTTTTCACAATTATTGGACACTCCATATTCCTCCCCTGCTTAAAAGCATTTAAAATATTCTCAAAATTCCGACCATACTCTCCCGCCAATTTTCTCTCTTCTTCTATTTGCCCTGGATGAACATTATGGAAAGAATCCGTATTATCTAATACCTCCCAATCTATATCTGATAATTCAATTATTGGCGAATTATTTAAAATATTCATAAATCTATTAAGATTCCCGGAAGTAACTTCTTCTCCCAGGAAATCTCTCATTGTCCGTTCTAACTCACCTTTCTCATTCACCAAATTAGGTCGCACCCACTCCGGCATATTTTCCTCTTCTGCTGTATTTTGTTTTACTTCCATAGAAATTTATTCTTTTACTCATTGTATGTAAGGTGTTGTGCCTTATAGCCATTAACTGCACCAAAAATGACTGGCAAATAAAGCAAAGTTAGGAAATAGGCAAAATGAGCCGCTCTTTCTTCAGTAGTTGGTTTATATCCATCGTTAGAGTACTGTTCGCAACCACCATATACAGGATCAGATAATTGCTCACAAGTTGGATTACCTAACACTAGACTTGCAAACAAAGCTAGTCCCCCGCACAATAAAAATCCTTTCCACAAAACCATTTTAGTTTTTCCCATCTTAGAATTATCATACGATTGTTTCCATATGGAGAATAATATCATTGAGATAAACAAATATCCAAGTGCTTTTAATATTTGGTCAAAAATCATGTATCTTATTCTAATGGGTCAACTCTAAAAAGAATCGCCTTAAATTTTTGCTATTGAGATTATCTACTCTCAGAAATTTTCTTGATCTTGATTTTAATATATACGGCCAAAATTATCCAAATTAAAGAAAAACCGACCACCAAGCCAAGTATAACCCCAACCAAAGATGCTACTTTAATTCCGAACAACAACCCGAATACATAAGCTATGGACATACTTACTATCCCAAAATCCTGATGAAAGATAGTTTGAGACGCAATATCTACTAATCCCAATACGCCCATAACCAAAAATAACCAGAATAGTCTATTTAACTTATCTTTTTCATTTTGCATAACTTTTTTATTAATCTTATAAAACTAACTGTGCGGGTAGGGAGAATCGGACTCCCGTCTCAACCTTGGGAAGGTCGCGTCATGCCATTAGACCATACCCGCCTGCGCTTCGCTTCGGCGGGCAAGCCCGCCAAGCTTTAATTATTAAACGGATTCAAGATCGCCTGCCACCAGGGAGAGCTGGAAGCAGTGCCAGAACTCGCTTCATCGGGCACCAAGACAATCACCTTCTCCCCCTCTTTGGCAATGGGAAAGTTCTGCCGCAAGACGGCTTCTTCCCCCTCCGGGGTGGAAAGCTCACTTACCTTGGCAGCCAAGTTATCTCGCCGCTCGGTGAGCGCGGCGAGCTCCCCTGCCGCCGCGGCCGCGCCGGCCGCGGCGGTCTGATTCTTCTGCCAGACAATCCAGACCGAGCGGCCAAACCACAGTACCACTATCAAAAGGAGTAAAGCAATAAGGCGGCGCCGTTGCAGACTCGTCATCATTTTATTATACTATCAAATATGTTTGGTAACACTCGCCTGTCTAAAATTGCTCGGATCGCCTTCGGCGCCGCCAGTGTGATTGTAATTTTGGGAATGATTATCCTCTACGCTTTTCCCTTCCTCTTTTGAGTCATCATCTGGAGAAAGACTTCCGCCGGGATCGTCACTCGGCCAATTTGTTGCATCTTTTTCTTCCCCTTTTTCTGCTTCTCCCACAGTTTTTTCTTCCGGGTAATATCGCCGCCATAGAGATAACCGGTCACATCTTTCTTTAAAGCCGAGAGGTGCTCCGCCGCCACAATCCGGCCGAAGGCTTTGGCCTGAATCTTCACCACAATCAATTGGCGCGGAATGAGCTCTTTCAGTCGTTCCACTGCCGCTCGCGCATCTTCTTCCACTCGCCGCCGCGCCACAATCCGGGTGAAGGCTGGCACTAACTCCTCCCCCACTAAGATATCCAGCCGGATTACATCCGCCACTCGTCGCTCGCCTAATTCATAAGCGAGTGAAGCAAAACCGGAAGAAACACTCTTTAGATTATCAAAGAAGTGGCGCATCAACTCCCGCAAGGGCAACTCGGCATCAAGCGCCGTCCGGCCATCGGCCAAGGTGATGGTATTAGTAATCATTCCTTCATGCTCGGGTAATAATTTAACCACCGGTGATAAGTAAGCCGGCGGAACAATAATTTTAACCTTCACCCAGGTCTCGGCCACCGTCCAATTACTTAAATCCTCGGGGAATTGATGGGGCGAGTAAATTATTTCTTTCTCCCCAGTTTGTTTATTAATCAATTCATAACTGGTGGTGGGGGTAGCGACGACTAATTTAAGGCCAAACTCCCGCCGCAGACGCTCGGTAATAATCTCCAAGTGGAGCATACCAAGGAAACCCACGCGGAAGCCTCGCCCCAGGGCCCCCGACGACTCTTCTTCAAAGGAGAGAGCCGCATCGGCCAAGCGTAAGCGAATTAACGATTGCCGGAGCAAGGCTAAATCGTCCTGACTCTCGGGATAGACACTCGCCCATACTACCGGCCGGGGAGTGGCGTAACCGGGCACTGGCGGCAAAGTAGAGCCCGGCAGGGTGATAGTATCCCCCACCTTGGCCTCTCCGGGTTCTTTAATTCCAGTGACTAAATAGCCAATTTCTCCGGCAGTTAAATTTTCCACTTTCGTCTTCTCGGGATGGAAGGTCCCCACTTCTAAAGCCGAGAACTTTTCCGTACTAGCTCTAAAGATTAAATTAGCACCGGCTTTTATTTCCCCGTCTAACACTCGGACATACACAATTACTCCCCGATGATTAGAATATTCAAAATCAAATACCAGTAATCGCGGCTCGGTTACAGTAGTAGCGGTAGGCGGTGGAACGCGGTCAATAATGGCTTTCAGCAAATCTTCCACCCCTTCCCCGGTTTTACCCGAGACTTTAAGTACTGTCTCTACCGGTACTTTCAACAAATCAGCGATTTCCCTCGCTACCAAATCCGGCCGAGCATTAGGCAGATCAATTTTATTCACTACCGGGATAATTACCAAACCTGCTTCGCGGGCCATCGTGAGCACGGTAAAGGTCTGGGCTTCTAAACCTTGAGCGGCATCAACTAAAAGCAATACCCCTTCCACTGCCTTCAGGGCGCGAGAAACTTCATACGAGAAATCAATATGACCCGGCGTATCAATTAAATTTAAAATATAACCCGCATGCTCCATTCGCACCGGTTGCATTTTAATAGTAATCCCCCGCTCCCGCTCTAACTCCATGGAGTCTAAAACTTGGGCCTTCATCTTTCGCTTCTCAATGGTCCCAGTCAATTCTAAAAGCCGATCGGCCAGAGTGCTCTTGCCGTGGTCAATGTGGGCAATAATGCTAAAGTTGCGGATTTTATCCATCGCCTATTTATGACACATCAGTGGGCTCAAGCGCAACCCGTGGCGCGGGGTGGAGTTTTTGCGTTGCCGCCTTAAAGACTTCTAAGAACTCCCGATTCTTAAACCAAGATAAAACTAGGCCCGCCGCCACTATCCCCAATAATCCCCCCGTCAATCCTTTAAAAAAGACTCCCAACAAAGTGGTAGCATCGGCCACCGGCCCCAGAATGGTTAAGACAATGTAAGTAACTGCGCCGCCCACCAAGGCGGCGCTTAAACTCTGGACCAAAGCCTGGCGCAAGGGCGGCCAAGCGAGTTTGAAGTCAGAAGCAAAATAAATAAGACTAAGTGCTCCTTCCGCCACTGAACCAAGCGAGAGACCCACCGCGAGCATCAACACCGTGGTTCCACCGACATCACTCACCCGTAAAATAATTTCTAAGAAACTCCGGAAGGCAAGGTTAGAATGCAAAAGAAACACTAAAAGACTGGCGCTGACTACTGAAATAATCACATCTGCCAGACCAAAGGCGAGTGGTCGAGCAGTTTTGCCGGCGGCATAATAACCGCGAGCGACCAATAAAGTAATTGACTCGGCTAAAAGTGAAACAATAAATAAAGCCAAAGCGGCAGCCGTTAATTTAGTTGCCGCCCAGCTAAAAGCCCCCGCGCCTAAAATTACTCGGACTAAATAAGCCCGCAACACAATCACTAAGACGGTAGCCGGTACCGACCAGAAAATAATGTGGCGGAGGGCCATCTCCACATGATGAGAAAATTCTTCATACGCGCCTTGAGAATGGAGCCGAGCGAGCGTGGGAAACGCCGCGACTGAATAAGAGACACCAATAATGGCGAGGGGGACGGCTCGGAGATTATAGGCGAGCATAAAAATGGCGATTGAACCGGTGGCAAATAAAGAAGCAATGGCGACTAAAATCAAAAGGGTAATCTGACCGGCGGCTAAAGCGAGAGTCCGTGGGACGGATAAAAATAAAACTTCTTTAAATAATTTATAGCCCCGCCGCCATGATAGCACCGTAGCCCTTTCACTGGTGAAAAACGGTACTTGGATCAAAGCATGCAAAGCCGCGCCCATCACCACTCCCCAACCCAAACCAGCTAAACCAATATGAGGGTAAAAAAAGACTACCCCCACGATTATGCCTAAATTATATAAAAGGGGGGAGATAGAATACAATAAGAATCGGTGGCGAAGTTGAGTGAAGGAAGCGAGAATATTAGACAAGCCCAAGAGAAGCGGTTGAAGCAAAATTATCCGGATCAGAAGAATGAGTGGCGGCCCAGCTAGGCCGGGAGCGATAATCCCCACTAGAACCGGAGTAAAAATAATCGCTAAACCAGAAATTGTCCCAAAACCAATAAAGAAAAACCACAATACTTGGCGGAGAAAAGAAATCACCAAACCTTCGCTCTCTTCTTCTAAACGCGAGAGAGTCGGCAAAAGAGCATATAAAGAAAAGAGCGAAGCGAGCGTCGCAAAGAGAAAATCCGGTAAGCGGAAGGAAGCATAATAAAGATCAAGAACGGGACCGGCGCCGAAGGCGCCGGCGAGCAAGCGATCCCGGACTAGAGCCAGTAATTGGGAGAGAAGAGCAAAAACTGCAAGCAAATAAGCCGCCTCATGAATCCCGCCCGCTTGGCGACTAAGAAAATTAATAATTCTTTTCCTAACCATTATTAATTCTCATCTTTAACCGGTGGGCTTTTACGATTTTTGGGAGCGGGCGGGGCAGTATTTTCTAAGGCGTGGCGACCGGCAGTTAAATTCTTCACAATTTGCGCAATTTCCTGATTATCAGGATTAGTTTTAGCCACAGTCTGGAATTGAGCTAAGGCTTTATCACTTTGTCCTAAAGCATCGTAAGAGAGACCTAAGAAGTAGCGAGCATTGGCATAATTACCATTGAGAGCAACCGCTTGCTCTAGGGCACTCACGGCACTGTTGAAATAATTGGCCTGATAATTGAGGAAACCAAGCTGGAAGAAAACAACCGGATCAGTGGGTGAGAGCTTGGTCGCTTGCTCGGCTTGCTTAATGGCTGAAGCCAAGTTACCACTCTCAGCCTCAAGTTGAGCAAGAAGGAACACGGCATCGGTATAATTACGCTTCAAGACAAGCGCTTGGTCCACTGCAGCGCGAGCTTTAGCCTGATCCTTGGCCGCCACCTCTAAACGAGCCTTCTCCAACCACAAGCTGGGATTAGTGGGATTAAGCTTAATCGCTTGATCATAAGCATTACTAGCAGCCTCATAAGCATTAGTAACATTAAGAGGAACTAGGACTTCATAAACATGACCAACGGATACCCAATTGGCATAATTAGATGGTGATTCTTTAACCGCCAATTGACCAGCGGCCACCGCCGCTTGAATTAATTGTTGGAATTGAGCTTGCCCTTCTTCTGGTTTAAGATCTTTACGATTAAGTAAATCTTGGATGTCGTTAAGACGGAAATCGATAACAGAACGCAATAAAATTTCATCACCCGATAAATCGGCCGCCCGATTAACCCAATTCTCTCCAGAAGCAATATTGCCACTACTGGCTAATTTTAAACCATGGGTAAATATTGCCGCCGCCGCAAATTGTAGGGAAACAAACCAGATAAAAATGGCCACCACCGCAATCAATAAACCAGTAATGACCAAACCGAGAAAAGAAAACTTCTCGCTCGCCCCCCAACTAAAGGTAAATTGAGGGACAATCCCTCGGCTGGCGAGAGAACCAATGAAACTACCCCCTAACAAGAAAGCGAGAAAGATGATAGCGGTAGTTGGCGGATAGATTATTAAGACTATAAATAAATAGCTTGCCGCCAAAAAATTGATTAATTCAAAAATTTGACTGGTTTCATCAGCCGCTGGATGCGACCAAGCGAGAAAGCCGCTATATAAAAAGAGGACTAGGAAGATAAGCCAAGCTACTATCCCCGCGAGACCAGTAGTGATTAGGAAGGTCGGGAAGAAACCAACCCCAGTAATAAAATCACTATTCCAGAACGGCGTTTCATTCACTCCTGTTGGTTTGAAATGATTCCAAGCCAAGTTGAAAGCATTGGGACCAACCCCAAAGATTGGCTGCTCTTTAATCATCCCCTTAAATACTGTTAGAGTTCCCGCCCAAGAGGGATTAACCTCGAGACTAGTCACACCGATTTTGGTATTAATGGCACTAAGACTAGTATTGATAGTACTACCAGGTTGAGCGAAGAAAATAAAAACGAATGAAATGATAATTAATCCCAAAGCGAGATATGAATACGGGCGACGATTAGTTACAGTAGAACGACTCCACCACCAGCGGCTAAAAAAGACGACTGCGGCAAAACCGGCGATTAAAACCCAAGCCGAGAGAAAATTAATTATAATTAAACCAAGTAAAGATAGCCCTAATACCGTGCCAAAAATATATTTGAGTAGTGATTGATTACGCTTTGGTAAAAGCTCAAACCAAGCTAAAGCCAAACTTAAAGTTAAACCCCAGAATAAACCCACTTCATTCCATTTACCCAAAAGATTAAACGAGCCGCCGGGCAACAATGGCCACCCAATAAGATTGACTAAAATTGTTTGGATAATCTGATAAATAACAATAATCCCTCCTGCTACCGCAATACCTAAGAAAACTAAAAATAATCTCTCTTTAGTCTGGATAAAAATTGTGCCGCCCAAAAAGACTAATGTTAAAATGACCAAAGCCAAAACAGTATCACTCTCATAACCAAAACCAATTAGCGAACGATGAATGCCGGCCGATGATAAGGCAGAAATTAAAGCAATTAAAATTATTAAAAATAAAGTTAAAGAAAGCCAACTCTTGGGAACCGTTAATTGTCGATCGAATAAACGACTGACTAACCAGAGGGCTGCCACTATTCCCACGCCTACCAGCAAGAACCAACGCTTCTCAATATCGGGAGTAAGTGATGACCACGGCCAAGCGGCAAGCGGCAAAACAAAAGCCAGCAATGACAGGATGGCGAAAGAAATTTTTTCTAACCGAATAGGCATAATCGACGAGTAATTGTTTTTAAGTATAATACAGGGGAAAAGACTAATCAAACCCTCTATGACTCATGGCTATATCACTATTAAGAAAGCAGCGGAGATCTTAGGCGTAGCGGTAGAAACGCTCCGGAGCTGGGATAAAAATGGTCGGCTAAAGGCTTATCGGAGTAAAGCCAATCATTACCGCCTCTATAAGATCAGTGAACTAGAGAGATTTGCCAAAGAAACTGGCCTTCGGCGGCCGGGGCGGTCTCGTTTTAAGTTGACAAAATAAAGTTAATATCCTAAAGTAATATTGGCGCTGGATAGTCGCCCCCCGCTTAAGGGTAGGGGGAGGAAAGTCCGAACACCTCCTAGTTAATAGGAGCCAGGTAGTGGGTAACACCCATCCGGAGTAATCCGCGAGGTGCGAACAGAGACGAGTCTCGACCTTAGGGTCGAGGGTGAAACGGCTAAATCCTTACCTAGGTGCAAGGCCGTGTCCCGCCCCCACACGTGAGTGGCGGGAAGTGCCGCTTGATCCGTTGGGTAACCAACGCGACAGATAAATGACTATCGATAACAGAATTCGGCTTATAGGCGCCCTAAAATCCCCCGCAAAGGGGATTTTAGTTTAAAGATTTTTTACCAATATCGGTGCGATAGTGCATGCCAGGAAAGGAAATTTGCTTTACCTTCTGATAAGCTTTAGTTAAAGCTTCAGTTAAATTATCCCCTACTCCCACTACATTCAACACTCGACCGCCATTGGTTACAAAATGATCACCCACTTTTTTTGTTGCGGCATGGAAAATTAAACTCTCTTCTTCCTCAACTTCATTTAAGCCAGTAATAGGCAAATTTATTTCATATTTCCCCGGATAACCACCGGAAGCTAAAACGACGCACGCGGCTGATTTATTACTCCACTCTATATTTAAATTTTTCAATTGACCATTACAAGCCGCTAAGATTATTTCCAAGAGATCAGTTTTAAGTAATGGTAAATACACTTGCGTTTCCGGATCACCAAAACGAGCATTAAATTCTATCACCTTAGGTCCTTCCGCCGTGACCATAATCCCTGGATAGAGCACACCTTTAAAAATCCTCCCTCGCTTTTTAAGACCAAGTAAAGTTGGCTTAACAATCCTTTCTTCAATTTCTTTCATTAGTTTGGGTGTAACCCAAGAGACTGGCGTGATCGCTCCCATCCCACCAGTATTAGGCCCCTCGTCATGATCGAAAATCCGCTTATGGTCTTGAGCCGAGGGGAACAAAATTACTGTTTCCCCATCACAGAAAGCATGGATAGAAATTTCTTGACCGACTAAATATTCTTCAATCACAATTTGCTCACCCGCTCGACCATACTTTTTATCTTTCATCAGTTCTCTCAAAGCTTGCTCAGCTTCAATTAAATCTTGAGCAATAATCACTCCTTTACCTAAAGCCAAACCATCAGCCTTAATCACTAAAGGAAACTTTTGTTCTTGAATATATTTAAAGGCTTCGTTAAAATCAGTGAAAGTTTTAAACTTTGCCGTCGGAATCCCCTCTTCAAACATCAATTGCTTGGCAAAAGATTTAGACCATTCAATCTCGGCCGCCGCTCTTGTCGGACCAAAAACTTTAATTTTTCCCGCTTCCAGACTATCCACCAGCCCTTCAGCTAGAGGTTGATCTGGACCAACAATCACTAAATCAATCTTATTTTCTTTCACCCAAGCAATAATCGCCGGCTGGCTAACGTCAGCCAGATCAGCAGAAAAATAAATTGACTCTACTTGGGGCGATTGTTTCAACTTCCACCCCAGGGCTTGTTCTCTCCCCCCACCACCAATGATGAGGAGACGCATTTACTTCTGTTCAGCTTTAGCTTGAGTCTCGGCGGAGAAGTCTACCTCACAGACCCCGCCCACACAGGCGTATTCTTTAGACCCGGCGGTTTCATCTTCTAATTCATAAGTCACGATCTTGGAGAAATCGATATCCCGGACGGTTTGAATCAATTCTTGATACCGCTTCTCATCAATTTCTTCATAGGGTGCTAGTTTATACACGTGTTTATCGCGCGGTAAGAAGGAGAGACCACCAATGGCATCCCAATTCTTATAAACCCAATTACCCGTCTCCAACCACTCTTCTTCACTCACAGAAACGGTAACGGAAGGATTATGGTCGGTAAAGTTCTCCTTCACCACCTTCCAATATTCTAATTGATCAATAGCCGACAAATCATCTTTAAAGGTGGAGCCAGCCGGGGCATTAACGGCAAATTCTAAGACGAAGGTGTGGGCCGAGTCAGCCGTTTGGCCAACTTCTGGATAATACGGCACGCCTTGATCCTTCATTAGTTTAAACAAGGAGTCGCTGGAAGAAATCCGGATCCGGCGGATGTAATGCTTAGCATGGCGCGGATGCATCCCTGAAGAAGCATCCACCAATTGCGAGACTGTCCCCGACGGTTTAACACAGGTAATAGACGTCGATTGATTGATGCCAAAGCGCTTGGCATATTCTTTATTAGTCTTGAGCGTTTGCGCTCGGAGCGCGGCCAAAACTTTAGGCTCTCGCGATTGTTTAGAATCCCACTGACCAGTGATCGAGACCCCAAGCAAGCGCTCATCCTCACAATTCTTCTTCCAATCAGCCGAGAGGTAACGGAAATTGGTTAAAGTGGATTGGTAAGTCCCAATGATCGTCGCTAAGCGGGCCTTGCGCAAAAGATCCGCTTCCGTATCACCGGCTCGGGCTACAATCTCGGTTAAATTACAAAATTGTTTGGATTTAAGAACGATCTCACCGCACGGATTGGTCCCGGCCGGACCAACTACCACCCCATTCTCAATATAACCAGACTCTTCCCATTGTTTAATCCGTCGCGCCGGCAATTGAGTGAGGAGCGAGCCGCGATTAAAAATGCCTCGCTCACCTGAACCAGACTTAGCCAAGGACAACCATTCATCTAAGAATTCAACCGTGCTGGGTTGATGATTATAAACCGCCGAGTTATTGGCCATGGCTCGTTGCGGCTCGGCCACGTAGAATTGACCGTCTTTAGCGTGGCGCATATCGGCATCATCCAAGTCGGAGAGAGAGATCAGGGCCGTCCGGCGGACCCCGCCGGCTACCACCACCTCACCCACCTTGCAGATGATGTCATGAACATCAAGATTGGTCAGTCGCCGACCCTGGCGACCTAAAATTTTTGCCTTGGCAAAATTCATAAACTCCCGCAAAGGACCCGGACCAGAAGCGCGACCACCCATAGTCTTAAGCCGAGCACCCATTGGTCGGACTTGAGAATAATCAAATTCAATATCTTCTCCAGCAAACCAAGCCTCCAAACCGGCCACTACGGCATTGCACCAACCATCTTTACTATCTTCCACCACGTGAGTCGGGCGCTTCTTACCATTCCAGCGCTTCACAATCGGGAACATTTGCGCCGTTTCTGACTCCACCGAGTAGCCCACGCCACAACCAGACATTGATAAAAACATGATCTCGGCAATATCCCGCGGACTAGTCGGTGCAATATAAGAACAATTGTAAGCCACGGCATTAGAACCGCGCGCCGCCTCCCCCGCGCCCCACATTAAGCGCATGGAGGGCATGACTTCCATTTTCAAAATTGCTTCTTTAATTTCTTTATACTCCGCTTCTTTAAGCTTGGTGCCTAAATTCTCGCGCATAAAATCCATATAGCGACCGACTGTTTCTACCCAAGTTTCCCGGCGGCCCTCTTCTGGCAACCAGCGCGAGTAAGAACGGAAGTACACAAACTCGGACAAAGCATTTCTAAAATACTTCTGACTCTCGGCTGTTAATTGCTTTACCTTCTCCGGCACCTCGCCGCGCTCTTGGCGGACTTCACTCCGTCGCTGACGATATAAAATATAACCTTTCGCTGTGGCAACAAACTGTTGTAAAATAAGGGTTTTCTCCACCAAGTCCTGAATATTTTCTACCGTTGGTACTTCATTCTTGCCCGATCTTTTACTAATGGCATTTAATTCTTTCTCTACGGCCGCGGCCACTTTAGCCGCTGCTTTCTCACTCCCCTCACCGGAGGCCTTCATCGCTTTGAGCACCGCCGTGGTAACTTTTTTTACATCGAAAGAAACGATGGAACCATCTCGCTTACGAATTTTTTTCATTGCCATAGTTCCACCATTTTACTCCCAAAAAACTTTTTCGGGAACAGTGGATAACTACGGTCTAAAGCGAAGAATTAGACTTAAAATAAATAAAAGAGTGGACGTCAAGGCGGAGATTAAACAGTAGAGGCAAAAAGCCTTAATTACCAACGCTTGAACGCCAACAAAATAAATCGAAAAAAGAAATCCCGCCGAACCAAGCCAAATTAAATTTTTCTTAATCGCTTCTCCCCCTCGATCTAAGTACCAAATAATGAGAATTAACCACGTGAGGTAAAAGATTGCCCCCAACAAGGCCACGGGGATACCAAAAATAGAAGCATACACACTATTAGTAACCGTATCACAACCCTTAAAGATAGAGCATGGGATCGGCCCGCCAAGAAAATGTTTAGCCGTAAGGTAAGACGCGTCAAAAAAGCCCATCACCGCCACCGCGGCGGCCGTTTTAATGACTAAGTTGGGCCTTAACCAGGCTGGCAAAGTTATCATAAGAGCTAGGATTGGCAATTTTCTGGCCATTTAAGTAGAAGGTGGGAGTGGCATCAACCCCAGCATTCACCCCACCAGTCTTTTGGGTATTGATCCGAGCCAGGACGACCGGATTTTTAAGGTCGAGATCAAATTTTACTAAGTCTAAGCCCAGTTGCGAGGCATAACCGCGGAAAGTGCGGAGGGCAACGTCGGCCGGCTTATCAGCCCACGCGTCTTGATTGGTGAAAAGTAAGCGATACATCTCCCAGAACTTACCTTGGGCTCGCGCCGCCTCGGCCGCCGAGGCGGCGGCGATGGCATTAGCATGTTGGGGTAAAGGGAAATGGCGATAAACTAAACGAACATCGTTAGGAAACTCTTTCATCAAGCGCTCAACTAACGGGAAATACAAACCACAAGCCGGACATTGGAAGTCGCTATATTCTACAATAGTTACCGGCGCCGTGGCTGGGCCGATAATAGTGTCATCGGCCGTAACCGGAACAGTAAGCTCACCACCAGTGAGGGGGGCTTTACTCCCCGCAAGAGACAGGCCAATAGCTAAAGCTAAAACAATGACTAAAGCCAAACCACCCCAGAGAAACAAACTTTTTGAATTATTCATGATTAGGGATTATTGAGTAAACTTGCCACTCATTATTACGCTCCACCAAGTAAATTGTCAAAGCGTTAAAATAAACTCGGGCTTGATCGCCACCTGACTCAATTTTAGCCACTGACAAATCCGCCGGGGGTAAAAAGCCATTAGCTAAACTAATTAAGCGATTAAACAAGGGACCAGACTGAGAATCCACATTCTCTTTCGTCTCCGGCGCTAAGAGATCATAAGCCCGCCGATCCTGCCGATTGAAAAACCCGGCCGAGATAGAGCCTTGATAGGCCTTAAGATACGCCAGCGCCACTGCTTGAGGAGAAGAAAAGTCCACATCAGCGGTTAAACCATGGTTCTCTACCAACCAGACGCCACCCATAATGAAAATGGCGACCACGGCAATAATGGTTAAAGTCTTTTCCATCTAAGATTTATTTTACCACAACTTTAATCGTCGTAGACTACTTCTTCATGCTCCTGCCAAAAGGTGTTCAACAGCCAATTAACCAAGCGAGCACTGGCCGGGAACATATTGAAGGCAATGGCGGCGGCAAACAGGAGAAAAGAAATGTTGGTATTCCAAATAGAGATAATAATGGCAATAAGGGAAAAGAAAATCGGCATGAGGACGCGGATATTGGCCCGGCGATTCTCGGCCGGGGTAACGGGAGTATTCTCAATATTGACCGCCGTCTTCACATAATGGCGCATCCAGAAGAGGGAGAGGCCAATAGCGATAACGTGCAAACCGTAGATAATAATCGCCGCTTGATTATTGTGATAACGACCGAGGAGATAAGTGGTAAATGGTACCAAACCGACTAAGAAAAGAAAAATGGCATTGATATTGGCGAGCCAATTGTCTAAATTCTTGGCCAAAGAGGACATAATATAGGAGTGGGCCCGCCAATAGGTAAAGAGCATGGCAAAGGAGAGTAAGTAAGCGAGGAAGGGGGCACTCGCCGCTCGGAGAACCGTTGACAAGGCGTCGCCCGTTGCCACCGCCGATAACTCCGGCACTTTAAGCTCCAAGACGAGTAAGGTCATCACAATGGCCAAAATCCCATCCGCCAAATTTTCCAACCGCGATTGCTTCATTCCTAATTATTGTAGCACTAAGCTTGAAAAAATGGGAATAATAGAGCAATATAGTGGCACAACCGAAGGAGGGTTCGCATAGCGGTCTAGTGCGCACGCTTGGAAAGCGTGTGTGGGTAATACCACCGAGGGTTCGAA
>JAHFNY010000008.1 GCA_023267075.1 Candidatus Vogelbacteria bacterium | reverse complement strand
AAAATAAGACCTCTTCAAGCGCATAATCCAGCCTCTAGCGGTGCTGGACAATCCACTTGCTATATATTCCCGTATGTTTATACTTATAGGAGTTAGCAGAGAACCTTGAAAACTAGGATCAAGCCAGGAAATCGGGTGTTAAAGATCGGGAATTAATTTACTGGTTTAGAGAAAGGGGAGGGATTTTATAAGCCGCTTTATAGCGGCATAAAGAATACGACACTACGTCGCACAATATAGATTTTGCGACATATAGCTTTATCAATTAGGCTGGCGACCAACAAGGCTTACTGGAGATCCAGTGCCGAGTGCCCTCCATCTTTAAGAGGTATAAGCCGTAACCAACATTACCCTCAAGGGTGTAGATGTCGTAACCCAGCTTACTCGCCCGCTCTAAGTGATACTTCTCATTAATTTGAAAGACCCCCACATCTTGTGGATTATGTACGCCCCGTAATACATCGCCAGTTTTATCGTCAAATTGCCGGAATTGACTCTCACACTTGGCAATTTGGGTCGCGAGCTTGGGATCAAGATCTTGAGCTAAACTTTGATTAACGATCTCTTGCTTGATCTGCTCACTCACTGGGAGCACCGGCGTACTGGTGGTGGCCGCTTGCACTAACATTAGGCTGGCCAAGCCCATTTGAATTGCTTTTAAAATAAGATTGGGAACGTAAAAAGCTAAGGCTTGCACCTTAGCTTTAGCGTTTTAAATTAAGTTACGATATTGCAGACTCGACGGTTACACCATATCTGCAACTCCTTAAGCCTAGCAGATTGAGACCCAAAAGTCAAGCATTTAAATGGCTTATACTCTAAAATAGCCTTATTTTAAGCCATTTTTTAGATTAGTGCCAGCCTCAAGAATGAAGCCCCACAAGGGTTGGATCGCCTCTTGCCACAAATACCCGAGTGGCTGGGCTAAATAGCTGTTCCAGAGGTTGAGACTGACAGTTTGGACATAGGCAAAGTTGGCTTGGCCAGCCGGACTCTCCACAATCCCCCGTAAATTGATATTAAAGTAGCTTAGGGCCACAATAATAATAAGGGCAATGATGATCCACTTGATCATATAAATATAAGTTAAATTATAACTTGAACTAGCTTTAGATTAAAGATATGACAGTGGATTAAGGTAGCTAGATTGAGAGGCCACCGGTAGGGTGTAGACGCCACAACTAGCCACTTTACTCTTAAGTTGAGTGATCTCCACTCCCGGGGTGGCAAAGACGGTAAAGTGGAGATGCGGACCGGTGCTGTAACCGGTATTGCCCGAGTAGCCAATAATATCGCCCGTAGTCACGGTTTGCCCGGCGGTTACCTTGATCAGCGATAGGTGGGCGTAGAGGGTGGAGAGACCATTCTCGTGTTTAATTAAGATCCACTTGCCGTAAGAAGCGCCCACACAGGTGAGGTCGGTATTGCCACTACCAGTAACGGTGCCAGATAAAGCGGCTTTAACCGGGGTGCCCACCGGGGTGCCAAAGTCGACGCCATTGTGGCCCTTGCCGTTATAAACTTGCGGATTCTGGGTGGCAAAGGAGGTAAGGCCAAAGTATTGGGTAATAATAATCTTATCCAAGGGCCACTTGAGGATGCCGCTGCCAGAGGCGGGTAAACTATTGGGATCAATCACTACCTTAAGCTCGCTCTCAAATTGGCTAATCTCCGCTTCTACCGCCTGCTTCTTGGCCAGGCGGTCGGCGAGGAGCTTCTGATAATTAGATTCTTGATTCTTGGTGATCTTTAATAAATCGTCTTTGGCCTTCTTGGCGGCGTCGGCCAGGGCCTTTTGGTCCGCCAGCTTACTTTTAGCCGCGGCTAAACTGGCTTTAGCTTGTTCTTGGGTCGACTTTTTTTGGCCTAAATCGGTTATTAAACCACGCAATTGGTTAATATTGTTGTCAATATTGGCATTAAGTTCACTTAAAGCGGCAGTCTCATTTAAGAGGCCGCTTAAATCCTCCTTGCTTAACACCGCTTCTAACAGGCCACTATTGTCTAACTCGTGAATGGCGCGGAGTGACTCCCCTAGCGAGACTTTATGTTTGGCAATGATTGCTTCTTGACTGCCAATTTGCGTGGCTAAAGAAGAGATAGTCTGACTGGTGGCGGTGATCTTACCTTCAGTATCTTTGATATTCCCGGCCAATTGGGTGCGGGTGGTATCGATAGTCTTGATCTCGCCTTGGAGGGTCTGGGCCTTCTGCTGGGTGGTCTGGAGTTGGGTGGTAAATTGCTTAATCTCGGCGTCTAATTGCTGAATGGATTGAGTCCGATCTAAAATTTTAGCTTTAATATCATCAATAATATTAGCCCGGGCGGGTTGCGCCAGGATCAATAAAAACAGCCCGAGTAATAAAAACAGCGTTTTCCTCTCCCCTCTCATTATCCCATTTTAGCATTAAATCCACTGACGATAGAGACTTTAAGCGCTTGGGTTACTCTGTCGGGATATTGGGCAGATAGAACTTTTTCTATTTCGGCTAACGCTTTAGGTTTATCGTCATCGGACAGTAAATTAAACAAGCTCATGGTCTTAGTGTAATTTACTGCTTCAGCCAGGGTGTATTCTTCTACCGTTTCTATCACCTGCTCCCCTACTCGCTTAAAACCGGCAGTAGTTAAAATATTTACCGGATCATAATCCACTTTGGCATTGGGGAGTTTATAATCAGCCGGGAGAAGAGTCTTAATGACTTTTTTTATAATCTCCTTCATTCCTCCGCCCGAGTCATTTTTATTAACCGCCACAAATAAACCATCTGCTTTTAAAACCCGTTTAATTTCTTGAATGGAACTAGAATCACAGAACCAGTGGAAGGCACTGAAGGCGGTAATAAGATCAAAAGAATTGTCAGTAAATGGTAGTGTATTAGCCGGCGCGGCGTGATAAGTAATTTGGTACTTAGCTGAACTCGCTTTAGCTTCTTCAATCATTCGCTCATCATAATCAGATCCAGTAACAATAAAGCCGTGCTCGGCTAATTGCCGCGACGAGATGCCGGTGCCACAGCCGAGGTCTAGAGTTTCTAATACAGGAGTTAAACTTTTAATCACCGTGAAAACCTCATCGGGGAAGCCCTTCCTAATAAAACTATAAACGCTTGCTTGAGCCCCAAAGGAGCCATAACCATCTTTCATCGGGCTAATATTTTAGCACAAAAAAATCCCGCCGGGTGCGTGCACCCGGCGGGAGAAACTGTGGTTTAAGAGATGTATTAAATTTTGTTTCTCTCTTCACGAATCATCGTAGACAAATTGCCGGCAATTTTGACAGCTTCAATCACCTTCTCTCTTTTTCTTAGATTAGCTAGCCTCTCGATCTCCTCTATTTCATCCTTATTAAGCTTTCCCATTAGACTCTCTAAGTAGAGGGATAATTCATCCTCTTCTTCCATAATAAAACCCCCTTTCCTCCCCTATTCCTACCACAAAATATGGTTTAGAGTCAACTCAAAAAACTTATTGTTCCATTTTAATGCCATGGCGTAAATTTGGAACAATTTTTTTAAAATTTGCTAAATATTTTTTTAATCAAAATATAAAGTAAAAGCCACAGAAAGAGAAGTGTTGTGATCAGGTAAAACCATCGTGCGCTAATATAAGCTGTTGATAAACTTGTATCTATAAAAGATCCACTAATTATTTGTCTAATTACTACCAATTTCCCCTTCCCTTTTAAATCAAGGTTATCAACGAACTCCAGCGTACCTATATGGTGGTAACTTATAGTGGAACTCGCATAATCTTTTAGTTTTTGCTCATCTAGGATGATACATTGTTGGGGCTGCATTATATCTCTATAATTCTCATCTTTTTGCTGGCCATCATAATATAAATCTATAGACATAGCTCCTACCCCCTCATCTTTAAAGTTATTCAGCTTAGTTATATCACCACTATAGAATTTTATACCTATTATTTGACTATCACTGTGTTCTAAATAAACCTTATTTTTATTTAAGAGACATAATTGATGAGTGTCTATGGGAATAGCGTACCCAATCTCTTTCTGTAAGAAATTAGACAACATATTCTTTGTATCAATTTTAATTTGAGATGATACTAGATTTTTAATTGTTGTAGAAGAAATTTCTGATTGGGAATTATCTAGGGGTATTTTTTCAAAAACCGGCCAATATAGGAAAATCGTAAGAATTGATGATAATGCCAATGATAGGAACAGTCTTATAATGAATTTCTTATTAAACATAATATAGAGATATTCTATTCATTGTCTCCTCCTTTCCTAAAACGGCGGCTAAAGTAAAGGGGTCGGGGGATTTTTCCCGGCCGGAGAGGGCGACGCGCATGGGCCAGAGAACATTGCCCCTCCCCTGCTCGGTGGCGTAATCCCAGACGGCATTTTTAATATTCTCCATATTCCAGTCTGATTCTGAAATTTTCTCTAAAAGCTCAATTACTTTGGGTAAATGCTCCGGGGTTTTTAAGAGTTCTTTACTCACGCTTGGCGCGGTAAAAAAGTAATCCAACTCCCTTGCTTCTTTTAACTTCTTGATTTCTTCTAGATTATTGGCCTTGTCTAAGATGATCGGAGTTATCTTGCTCAAAATATTTTTATCTACATCGGGCAAGGCTCGAGCCACATAATTTACTTGTTCTTCAGTTGAGAGCCGGCGCAAGTGCTCCCGATTGAGCCAATTTAATTTATCTAAGTTAAAAATGGCGCCACTTTTCTGAATCGCCTCCAGACTAAAGCGCTCTACTAATTCCGCCAAGGTAAACACTTCTTGCTCTGTCCCCTCTTTGCCGGCTTGGGGCGACCAACCCAGAAGTGCCAGGAAGTTGATTAAAGCGCTGGGTAAATAGCCCATAGCGAGGTAATCGCTCACGGCGGTGGCGCCTTGGCGCTTGGAGAGCTTGGACCGGTCTGGGGCCAAGATTAGCGGGATATGGGCATATTGGGGCCGGGGGTAACCTAGAGCCTCTTGAATGAGGATTTGCCGCGGGGTATTGGAGATATGATCCTCGCCGCGGATAACATGAGTAATTCCCATCTCGGCGTCGTCGATGACGACTGCCAAGTGGAAGAGGGGCTCGGTCACACTTTTAGCAATCACAATATCGCCCAGCTCGGTGGTGTCAAAGGTCACTTCATCATGAATGAGATCGGTAAAAGTAATTTTACTCCCCGGGTTCTTGAGTCTAATTACTTCTTTGCTCTCCCCTTCTGTTTCTTGAGAAAGGTAAGCTTTACCCGATTTAATTAATTCCTCTAATTTTTGTTTATAAATTTCTGTCCGCTCTGATTGATGAGTAATTGGTCCATCCAGTGTTAAGCCTAAAGTAGTTAAACTAGATAAAATATTGGCTTCAAACTCTTTGGTCGATCGGGCTTTATCGGTATCCTCTATCCGGCAGATAAACTCGCCCCCATTTTTATGGGCAAAAAGGTAATTAAATAAAGCGGTCCGAGCGGTACCGAGATGGAAGTTGCCGGTGGGGCTGGGAGCAATCCGGGTTTTTACTTTAGCGCTCATGCTGGAGGGCAATCTTAATAATTTCTTGAGCGATCGTGGTTGCGGCCTCCGGCCGGCTGAAGGTTTTGGCTGCCTCCTTCATCTTTTCTCTCATCCCTCCATTTCCCATTAAGCGACCAATCTCGGACATTAAGATGGAAGGTGTAAGATTCTTCTCTTCAATAATTATCGCCGCGCCAGCCCGAGCATAAGTGAAGGCATTGGAGTGTTGATCATGACTAATCTCCGGTGGAATGGGGATGATGATAGCGGGCAAGCCCCAGGCGGCAATTTCAAAAATGGTGGAGCCGGCGCGGCTCACCACCAGTGAGGCCGCGCCGGCGGCCATTCTTAAAGCCGTGGTATTTAAATAATCGTACATTTTATAGCGGCTGGCGTGAGTGTTGCCGGCTAAGATTAAATCGGCGCGCCCTTTGGCCTCGCGATAATTTTCTTTACCTACTTGATGAATGAGTTGATACTTCTCAATTAATTGCGGCAAGAGATCAATCACGGCGTCATTAATTTTGGTTGCGCCTTGCGAGCCGCCCAAGATTAAAATAATCGGTACTTCCGGTTCCAAGTCTAAGAATTCCCGCGCCCCGGCGGTAATTGGCGTTTGTAATTCTTCTCTAATCGGATTACCGGTGACGGCGGTTTTATCAGCCGGGAAATATTTCAGCGCTTCCGGATACGAGACGGCAATGCGCTGAGCAAAGCGTCCGGCCCACGCTGTGACGCGGCCGGGGTGAGAATCCGATTCATGAATGATCACCGGGATACCCAAGATCCGGGCGGCGAAAAGGGCGGGGAAGCTGGCATACCCCCCTTTGGCAAAGACCACGTCGGGGTAAAGTGAGTAGAGTTGCCACGTGGCTTTAATTATTCCCGATAAAGTCTTGAAGGAATCAGTAAAATTTTTGAACGAGAAATAACGGCGAGTCTTACCGGCTTGGACCGGGAGGAAGGTAATGCCGTTCTCCATCAATAATTCCTGATCATAAGGATCAACCGACATAAAATAGAGTTGGGGCGAGACCAGTTTTTCTTCTTCAATCAACTTTTTGAGCGCACTAGCAATAGCAATAATGGGATAAAAGTGGCCGCCGGTACCACCGCCGGTGAAAAGAATTTTCATAAAAGAATTTAAAATTTATTTGGCCCGACTGCGAGAAATACTTAAGACGACGCCGGCCTCAATTAAGGCCAAGAAGAGCGCGCTCCCCCCTTGGCTAATGAAAATCAGCGGGGCGCCGGTGAGCGGGATGAGACCAAGCATGGCGCCGATATTGATAAAGGATTGGGCCACGATTAGTATAACAATTCCCAAGGCCAAGAGTCTACCAAACTGGTCGGGAGCGCGAGCGGCAATCTTCAACCCCCATAAGGTAAAAATGAGGAAGAGAATTACTAGAGTGGTTGTTCCTAAAAGGCCAAATTCTTCCCCCGCCACGGCGAAGATGGAATCACCAATCGGCTCGGGTAAGAATTTGAACTTTTGAACACTTTGACCAAAGCCGCGGCCAAGCAGACCACCTGAACCAATGGCAATGAGGGCTTGATTAATTTGCCACGAGGAACCGGCAGTATCGTGAGAAGGATTAAGGTAAGTCATGACTCGGGCTTTAACATATGGTCGGGTGAGGATTAAAACTCCGAGAACGAGGGAACCAGCTAAAAATAAAATCGCTAAATGGCGGAACTTGCCCCCAGCGACCAGGAACATGGCTAAACTGGCAATAGTAATGACCGCTAAAATGCTGGTATTAGGTTGGAGTAATAAAATAACGCCGGGGATAGCAAGGAGAAGAATAAACGGCAAGAAGCCTTTCTTAAAAGAAGCAATGCGGTCTTTAAGACTGGCGAGCCAGGCCGCGAGATAGACAATAAAGCCAAACTTAAGCACTTCGGCTGGTTGGAAGGAGAAAGATAATGAACCAAGAGGGATGAGGATCCAGCGCTTAGCGCCGCCAGAAGCGAGGCCTACGCCCGGAATGAATACCAGTAAAGTGATAACGATAGAAATGATTAAAATAATTAAAGCGTATTTCTTCCAAAAGTTACTCGGAATCTTGGCTACCGCGAGCATTGCACCCAAACCAAGGAGGAGAATCACCCCCTGCTTGATGGCCACAAGAGTAAAGCTCGCGCCGCTTTTACCCAAGAGACCAAGAGAAGCAGAAGTAAAGACTAAGAAGCCAGCTAAAGCTAAAGCGAGGATTAAGCCAAAGAAGAAACGATCAGGGCGAGGGGACTTCATTTATTTAATGACCAAGTAAAGCAATAATCATGCCAATAATAGCGACCACCACACTAATGACCCAATAACGCATCACCACCTTATAGGCCGGCCAACCAATCGCTTCAAAGTGATGATGAAGCGGGGCCACTTTGAACACTTTTTTCCCGTGGCGGAGTTTCTTAGATCCTAATTGAATAATGACCGACAGTGAGGTGATAATTAAAGGTAAAGCGATAATCGGCAAGACTAAAACAGAATCGGTAAGGAAAGCGACGACGGTTAAAGTGGTAGTGAGACCCAAGATTCCCGTCTCGGACATATAAAAGCGCGCCGGTGGAATATTAAACCAGAGGAAGGCCAGGGTGGATCCAGCGATTACCCCGCAGAGGGTGGCGAGGTCAATTTGATTTTGGAAGAAGGCAATACCAGCATAGGCGCTGAAGATGACGGTCATAATCCCGCCCGACAGACCATCCAAACCGTCCACCACCCCGCTGGAGAAAAGGAAAAGCATCACCGCGACAAAGAGTGGAATAATTAAAATCCCGATAAAGATTGGCCCGTAAAAGGGAATGGTAATTGCACTGACCCCAAGCTTGGAGTAGAACCAGACGCCGCCTAAAATACCGATGGCGGTCACGAGACTAGCCCGCTTCCAAAACGAGAGACCGGCCGTGGCGCTGTCCCCTACCGGCCGGATCTGGAGATAGTCATCGAGCAAGCCGACGAGGGAGGCAAAGATGAGAGTCATTAAAGGCAATAAAGTTTGATTGCGAGACAAGAAGTTAAGTTTTTGGGCTAAAGCTAAATGAGAAAATTGCGCCCAGAAAGAAAAAAGAACGGTGACAATAATGGTGCTCGCCCAAATAATGATCCCGCCCATCCGCGGTGTCCCTACTTCTTTATCTTTGTGGAGTTCATTGAAGATGGGAGTGGCACTGCCATCGGGAGCGACTTTACCGGCCCGCTTCTTCCACATTTTATGTTTATATAAAAAGTGAGTAAGAAAGGGAGTGAGTAAAATGCCAATGAAGAAGGCACTGGCGGTGGGAATAAATAATTTTAAAATATTAATGATCATGGGCAACGTACTTAATAGCCGCTAGTTCTAAAGTCCGAGCATCACGCAAACGGCCGGTCTCACTAGAGCCTAAAACGACGGCGACGAGGGGCTGATTTAAACCGGCATCAAAAGTAATGGCTAAATTGCCTTGGGCGAGATCAGTAAAGCCGGTTTTGGAGGCAATAAGACCGGGGAAAGAACTAGCGGCCGTGTTGGTGTTAATCGCTAATTGCGGTCCAGAGAGCGAGGGCACGGTTAAAACTGCTTGGACGGTATCAGCTAAGAGACTGGGGTGGTGACTCACAATATAGGCCATTAACTTGGCCACTTCGGTAGCCGTGCTCTGGGCCCCAGGTGTAGCCGAGTCTAAGTCTAAACCACTCGGATTATCAAACTTAGTGTGATTTAAATTGAGTTGATTGGCGGTGGCATTCATCTTGGCGATGAAGGTGGAAGTACTGCCGCCACTCGCCGCTCCGGCCGCCGCGGCTAAATTATTGGCTCCGTCATTAAAAGAAGTAACGAGGGTAAAATTTATTAAATCGCTTAAGTGCCAGCGGCGGCCGTCGCTGGTGCTGACTTCTGTCTGCGGGGGCAGCGTCTCCGCGGCCACCAGCGTGGTCATTAACTTGGTGAGTGAAGCAATGGGTAGGACTTGATCGGCATTCTTGGCAAAAATAATTTGATTGCGGACCGGATCATAGACCACCGCCGCTTGGGCTTGGAGCTTAAGCGGTGAGAAGAAGTTAATCGGCACCACGGTTAAACTGCCAGCCGGCGGGACAAAATATAAACTCCAAGCGGCAAGGCCAATGGTTAAAGGTGTGAGGACGGCAAAAATGGCGAGTGGGACGGATTTAATTAAGTTCTCCAGTTTGATCATGATTAGAATCATTTTTAAGTGCCGCGAGCGCCGTGGCGCGAGCCTTTTCATACTCTGGTAATTCGGCCACACTTTTTACCCCTAAATAATTTAATAATTCAAACGTTGGTTGATAGAGATAGGAGCGGCCGCTTGGATTGGGCAAGCGCTCAATTAAACCGCGGATGAGCAAGTGACGGAGAATGAAGTTAGAATTAACCCCGCGGATCCAATCAATCTCCGGCCGAGCAATTGGTCCGGCGTAAAGGATAATAGTCAACGCTTCTAAACCAGCTCGGCCCAAGTCACGCGACAATTCTTCTTTAGTCAATTTCTCAATCAAACTACTGGCGCCGGGAGCGGTGGTTAAAAGGATTTTATCGGCATTCTTGACCACTTGCACGCCCCGCTCGCTTAACACTTCTTCGAGCTCACTCACAGCCGCTTTAACTTCTCCCTCACTTTTACCAGTTAATTTGGCAATTTCACTTAAAGCTAGTGGCTCACCGCGCCAAAATAAAAGCGACTCAATTGTGCCCGCTAGAGTCATATAATGCCCAAGATTATAGCCTTTTTAACCTCTTTTGACAATTTTTAATAACGAGGGGTGGACGGCGTTTTGGTCTCCATATCAATCTCGGCAAAGTTGGTGTCTTGGCGGACCTCAATCACTCCTTGCTTGACCAGCTCCAACATCCCCAGGAAAGAGACGATCACCGCTACTCGCTCACCCTTATGCTCCTTCACAAAGTCGCTGAACTTGAGCTTAAGGGCGCTCGTGACGCGCGCGGCGAGATTGGTAATCATTTCTTCTAGACTCATCACCTTCTTCACAATCGTCTCGGGAATCTTCTCTGGTTTAGGGAGCGCGGCAAGGACGGCGCGGAGGGCGTTTAATAAACTTTGAGGTTTAATTTCTTCACTCGGTGTGAAGACTGGTTCTAAACGTCGTTCAGCGCGGGGGAAGGAAATATTCTGACCGAAAACTCCTTTCACCCCCACCGATAAGCGCCGGAATTCTGCCAAGGCCTGCAAGCGGCGTTCTAAGTCTTCAATACTCCCCTGTTCTTCTGGCGACACGGCCAAGTTTGGTAACAACGCTAGAGATTTAATTAACATTAGCGTAGAAGCAACCAGAATAAAATTGGCCATCTCGCCCATCTTAATGGCGGGATGATCTTTCAGATAAGTTACATATTCATCGGCCACTTGGGCGAGCGACACTTGATTAATGTGCATCTTCCGCGCTTCTACCAAGTCTAAGAGCAAGTCCAAGGGCCCCTCAAACTCGCCAGTTTTAACTTTAAAATCAGCTTCCATTTACCTTATATTCTAGTACGTTTAAGCCATAAATTATACTTGACTTTATAACCTATGTATGCTAAGATGAAGATTGGTTCAAATCAGAGGACGTTGCCAAAAACTCCGTTTTAGAACGGAACAAGAGGAGGATTTAAGAAATGAATATTGATCGAGCATCTACGCTTGCTACCCTTATGCTTATCCTGGGTTTAGTTACGGGTAGCTTTATTGGATACTGGGGTGCGACCCACCAGACTGTTGCTACGGTAACAGTTCAAAAATTGGATGGGGGCCTAGATCAGGCACACGTGAATATTCTCCAATCAATAATCGCAAATAAGGAGAATTTTCATTTTTCCCAAGATGTCGGGGTCATGGAATATCTTGATTTGGCTGATTCCCGCTTAAAGGAAAACCGTCCACGTTGGTTGGAGCGGGAAATGATTTTGAGTTTGTTGGCTCCCGGTATTCTTGACGCTGGAGGAGAACTTGTATATTGGCGCTATGAACCTAACGGAACAAAACATTTTTCGTTGATTCAGGGAAACAAAGTTGTGGCCGATACTATTGAACTAAGCAATATGCCTAGAGGATGGATAGACGATCTCACAACAGATCTTAAATCTCAACTTACAACTCATTGAATACGGGGATTTTTATCGGGCTGGGTGCGACTAGATCGCTCCCCGCCCGTTTTTTATTTTTCTAATTTTAGGCCGAGTTCTTTAAGTTGTTTATCGTCAATCGTGGACGGAGAGTCCATCATTAAATCACGCCCTTCCCCAGTTTTGGCAAAAGCGATTACTTCTCTAATATTTAGTTCATTTAAAAGCAAGGTCACTAAACGATCAAGCCCCCAAGCAATCCCGCCATGGGGTGGAGTGCCAAACGATAATGCCTCCAGCATGTGACCAAAGTTAACTTTGATCCGTTCCTCGCTAAAGCCCATAATTTCAAAAACTTTGGTCAGTAATTCTGGTTTATGATTCCGGATACTTCCACCCCCAATCTCAAAGCCGTTTAAAACTATGTCGTATTGAGAAGTAGTAATTTCACCAATATTTTCTTTTTTCTCTAGCCATTGCTCATGTTCAGGAATAGCCCGAGAAAAAGGATTATGGGTAAAGGTCCAGCCGCCTTCGTCAGTTTTCTCAAAAAACGGGAAATCAATTACCCAACAAAAAGCCAACAAATTGGGATCATTTTTATCTTCTCGTAAGTCTGGTCGATCCACACCGTATTTTTCCATCGCTTCTTTATAGGTTAAACGGGGGAAGGGTTTGGTTTGAATTTTCTTTTCAGGGAAAAGTGTTTCTACAATTTCAATCAAAAGCTTTTCATTTAATTGCATGATGTCTTCCCGTTCTACAAATGAGGCTTCCAAGTCTAATTGCGTAAATTCTGGTTGCCTGTCCCCTCTCGTGTCTTCATCTCGGAAGCAACGAGCAATTTGAAAGTATTTTTCCGTTCCCGCCGCCATCAATAGTTGCTTGTACTGTTGGGGTGATTGAGGTAAAGCATAAAATTTCCCCGGATAAAGGCGAGATGGTACCACGTAATCTCTTGCTCCTTCTGGTGTAGATTTGGTTAAGACTGGTGTTTCTACCTCAATAAACCCTTCCCGAGATAAATAATCCCGCACATGTTTGATAATGGTGTGGCGAGTACGGAGATTCTTCTGCATCCGTTCTGAGCGCAAGTCTAAGTAACGATATTTTAAACGGACCTCTTCATTTATCCCGCTCGTGTCGGTATTAATTTCAAACGGCGGGGTCTCGGCTTTGTTTAAAACTTCTATTTTAGTAATCTCCAATTCAATCTCACCGTTTAAAACATCTTTCTTAATATTTTTTTCTGGCCGGGCATTTACTTGGCCGGTAACGGCCACCACCCACTCGGGGCGGACTTCTTTAGCCACTTCCAGCGCCTCGGTCTGATTGGGCAAGACTACGCCTTGGACCTTGCCGCTCATATCGCGGAGATCAAAGAAGACCATCTTCCCCTGATCCCGCCGCACATCCACCCAGCCTTTAATGAGGACTTCCTGCCCTGCCTTGCTCGCTAAATCTTTAATATATGTCCGCTCCATAAAAATTATTTATTATAAATCCAATCCGACTTTAGTTTTAACTTCTGACATCTTTTTCTGAGCTACTTCTAGCGCCTTCTCGCTACCGTGTCTTAAAATTTCAATCACTTTTTCTGGATCCTTAGCTAATTCTTTTCGCCTCTCTCTTAAAGGAGTGGAGAAAGCAATCATATCAGCAATGAGCGCTTCTTTCAGTTCTTGATATTTACCCTTCTTCTCCTCATACAGATTAGCCAACTCACTTTCTGATCTAAATAATTTATGAATTTGATAGACATTCTCTGGTCGCTCGCCGCTAGAGTCGGTGACAATACTCATACATAATTTTCTAATTTCATCATCTTCAGCAAACAACGGGATGGTGTTGCCGTAGCTCTTGCTCATCTTCTGACCATCCAAGCCCGGTACTGTTTCCACCGCTTCTAAAATGATTGGCTCGGGTAATTTAAACGTCTCACCAAAGATGCGATTAAACTTCTCGGCCGTATCACGGGCATATTCTACATGTTGCTTTTGATCTCTCCCCACTGGCACCACGTCTGCGTTATAGAGCAGAATATCTGCCGCCATCAGCATGGGGTAAGTGAAGAGGCCGGCACTCACCTCTTTATTCTTAGCCTCGGCATCTTTATAAGCGTGAGCGCGCATGAGATAGGGCATGCTTGTAAGGCAGTCAAAAATCCAAGATAATTCCGCATGAGCCGGAACTTCAGATTGTTTAAAGATGGTCACTTTCTCCGGGTCAAGACCGATGGCCAAGTAATCAAGTGCTAGGTCTAAAGTACCTTGTTTTAATTCTTCCGCATTTTGAACCGAGATTAAGGCATGGAGATCGGCAATCATAATGAAACTCTCGTACTTATCTTGTAGTTCAACGAACTGCCGCATGGCGCCAAAGTAATTGGCAATATGCGGTCGGCCAGTCGGCTTAACTCCCGATAACAAGATTTTCTTGCTCATAAGGGCTATTATAGCTAAATATAGCCTATTTCTCAATCACGAAATGATGAATATGCCAGTGTTTCATTTCTCCAGCCATAGTTGGCCCCCAGAGAAACTCTGTCCCTTGTTTAAGAACCTTTCCTGGGAGGTTAGATAAAACGTCGTCATATTCGAGAAAAGTCATCTTAGGATCATTGGCCCAATCGTCTTTTGGCCCAAATATTGTAAAATACATCACTCCCCCACTCTTTAAACCGCTAAAAAGTTTATTAATAACTGTAAAAGTTTCTTCTCGTGAAGACAGAAAAGGTAAAACATTTCTAGCAATTATTAGATCATAATTATTTGTTTTAAGATCATAAATCCTAATGTCTTCACTATCTGAATTATTTTTATCTATAGAATCTACAGAGAAACCAATTTCTGCTAGTTTATTTGTAATAAAACCTTGGCCACTGCCAACGTCTAAAGCTTGGCCACCGTTTAGTTTATTTATAGATTTTAGGTAATTGATTATATCCATTTATATTAATTCAGAAATTTTTTTAATATAGCGAGAATTTAAACGGTGCCCTGTTTTAGAAATTATTATATCTCCCGGCTCTCCTTCCTTGTCTCCATACATAACTATTGTTTCTACGGCTTTATTTTTTGTTTTTAGATTATCGGTGATATCATTGATTAGATCTTTGCCTAGCAAATCTACTAAAGCTTTCCTCATCTCCCTTTCTTTAAAAGAACGGACAGGGGTCATAGAAGCAAGAATTAACTTCCGACATTCATATTTTTGTGAAATAAGTAAAGCTAAAATTGCTCCTAGTGAGAAGCCAAATATAATGGAATTTTTGTTAATGGGAAATATCTGTTTAGATAATTTATTATTCCAATTTATATCATAAAAAACAACTTCGTAGTTCTTTTTTTGAGCTATTGAAGCTAAAGATCGGTATATCTTATAAGTTGGAGATTCCTTCCATCCTGGGATAATATAAATTTTTTTTCTCATATGATTATAAAAATTGGGGCAGGTAAAGATGAATCCTTGCCTACCCCAAAGATGCTAGTGAGAGTAACCCACTAGAACTCGTCGGATTTGACGCCTTTGGTAAAGGCATCCCATTCGTCACGTGTGAAGAATAACGTATTTTTCCCATCGTCCTTGCTGTCGCGGAGAGCCACACCTTCTGGTTTTTTGGCGACAAGTACGCAAGTTTTCGGGTTGTTCTTCGACCAGGAAGATTTCTGGAAGTCGTCATCTCTCACAGGAAAACTATGCTTAGAACCCATTAAAATCACCTCCTTTCAATTTAAAAAAGAGCCGTTATCTCTTACTGGATAATATAGTATCAGATTATAGTTTTCTAGTCAAATTTTGAGTTATAATTCAAAGGTATGTATCTTAAAGTTAAAGTTACGCCGAAGGCCAAGAAAGATTCAATTATCCAAACTAAACCAGGCTATTTTACTGTAACTACCAAAGCGCCAGCTGAGCGCGGCTTGGCCAATGAAGCCGTTTTAGACCTCCTTGCCACTTATCTTAAGCTCCCCCGCGCCCACTTCCGCCTCATCTCCGGCCACCACGAACGAAGTAAATTGATTAGTGTGAAGGATAAATAAAATAGGCACGAGGTATTTCCCACCTCGTGCCCTTGTGCTCCATCCTCCCTGAACCGGGTTATAGCTTCCCCACCAAGTTTGAGCTAGTGAGGATTCAGGGGCTCCGGCAAGCCTATTTGTCTGAGGCGCTTTCCAGACTTTCGGCTAACAGCATTATTACTTTTTTCAGGATAAATAAAAAGCCCCAGTAGCAAGCTAGTGCTACCGGGGACTTGGGCGATGTTTCGGAGAGCCTGCTTCAGAACTCTAAGCAACGACTATCATCACCTTGATTGGGAGTTTATATTAATTAGTCTTAAGTGGCAACTCGACGCCAAAAGTGGAACCGCGGTTGGGGCCGGTAGAATCGGCCCAGATTTTACCGCCGTGGGCCTCCACAATCTGTTTGGCCACGTAGAGCCCGAGACCAGTACCGGTGATATTGGTCCCTGTCCCATCCCCGGCTCTGGTAAATTTCTCAAATAAATGTTGCTTGGCTTCTGGCGTTAAACCCACCCCGGTGTCGGCCACTGTTACGCGATAGGCCGTATCAACTTTAGTTAAACTCACTTTAATTGACCCAGCCGAAGTATATTTAACGGCATTATCAATTAAATTGATTAAGACTTGGCGGATTTTGCCCGAGTCACCGTGATATAAGTAATGGCCGCTCGCTACCTCCTTCTTTAAGACCAAGCCTTTAGCCTCAATACTAGAATTAAGTTCTTCCGTCACTTCATCAAGTAATTTCTTTAAGTCAAAATCTACCAGCTCATACTTCATCTTCCCCAATTCAATCCGAGTAATGTTTAAGAAGTCTTCAATCGTATTAACCAAACGCTCGCTCGATTCTTGAATCCGCTCCACTGCTTCTTTAGTCTTGTCGGTTAAGGCACCAAACGAGCCTTCCAAGAGCATAGAGGAATAACCCTTAATGGCGGTAAGTGGTGCCCGGAGTTGATGAGAAGCGATAGAAACGAACTCGGTTTTCTGTCGATCCAACACTTTCAATTTATCATTAGCAACCAAGATTTCATCCCGAGAGACGGCCAGTTCCCCGGCCAATTTCTCAATATGCTCGCGACTTTTAATCTCACGCTTAATGCTCTGGACCAAGGCCCAGCCGAAGATTAAAGCTAGTAATAGGGAGATTAGAACCAAAGCAATGTTAATCGGATTGCGGATAAAGAATAATTCCGAGGCGATGATAATAATCAAGCCAATTACCAGAACTTGAGCCGCTGCCAGTTTGATATTGAAGGCTTTAAATTGGACGATTAAATAAGCGAGGAAAGCCATGAAGACGGCCATACCGAAAAGTCCGTAAATTTCAATATCAAAACGTTCAAAAGTGTCGGCAATATAACCGGTGGCAAAAAGCGAGAATAGAAAAGCGACTGAACCAAAGCCGAGTAATAAAATCCGTCGTCGCTCGCGCCGCGCAACAATCCAGAATTTATAGACCAAGAAGATAATGAGCCAAGAGACAATAATTAATTTAGGAATAAATAAATAACCGCCAAAGGAATTGTCTAAGGCCGTACAGTAACGGGTATCGAAACCGTTTAGGTTGAAAGTGGTGGGGGTTAAAACAATAATTGGTAAAAGGAGTAAGGAGGTGACTATCTTCACATACGCGGGAGCCTCCTCTCCTCTTAAAAAGACATAAACAAAGTAGAGAGTTAAAGCGTAGAAAGAAACGTCAAAAATCGCCAAAATTGACCAGGCAAACATAATAATCAGACTACTAGAACTGATCCACGACGCTAAGTTGGCCACAATCCAAAGGGAATACATTAAAGATAAAGCCACTAGAGCTTTGGCCGGCAACTCTTTACTATTTCTGTACACAAAGAGCGCAAGCAATAAGCCAATGATCATGGCTGGCAAGTGAGAGTAATAGACCAAATTTAAGTTGCCGTAGACAAACTCAGTGGCACTGGGGATACAAATTCTAATATTGGTAACGAGATTGTAGGCGGAGTCCATAAATTAGTTTTTATGCTCTAATTGATCAATCTGGGTAATTAAACCGGCGGGATAATACCACCAACTACGATCTTCTTGGACATCGAGCGGAGCAATTGGGACAATCAGCGGCTCTAAATCAAAAAAATCCCGCACCTCTCGGAAGGCCGGGATAATAATATTGTTGGTAAATTCAATCTCGTTTTTGTCCAGGAGGAAATTCTCAAACAGGACACCGTGGCAAATGAAGAGGGCCATCACGTAACGGTAATATATTTTGGCGCTTGCTCCCTTCTTATGATACCACTGTGAGCCATCATACACTTCAGCTTCAGGGAAGGTATTGGCGAGGAGTCGATGGTGGAAGTCAATGAAGTTCTCCCCCCAGAGCGTTTTAATTTGATGGAAGGGTTTCTTTTCTTCCTTACCGCTTAAGTCAATGACTTGGCGGCTGGTCTTGGTAATTGAGCCGTTCTTATCACGGCCGAGACTGAAGGTCATTTTACCAAGAGAAGCCTTATCGAAGTTGGTGGTTAAGAAGAGATCATCTAAATATTCAAAGACTAGTGGTTTTAATCCCAATTGATGCGCCCCGTGGATGAAGTGGCTAAAGGCCAAGTGAGGCGAGGCAATGTGGATAATAGAAACGGCTCGCGGTTCTTGACTAAAGACCGGCGGCAAGTCACCACCTAAAAATTCTACTACCTTGGCGCGTAAATTATCGTCGGCAAAACGACGTTTAATCTCAAGTTTAGCTTCTTGAAGCGGGATATAAAGCATTTTAATTATTGAAACAAGCTTGATCGTCAGCTAAATTATTAGGATTACAATAAGTAACTTTGCAATCCTTCTTTCCCGGATCGCAGGTTAAGAATTGATCACATTGGCCATAGAAGGGATCGCACTCTGGCAAATCTCTAGCCGGCTTAGTGACAAGCTTATAAACCAGCTTATCATTGCCTAAATTACAACGTTCATACTTAGGATCGCAATCGCGGACAAAACACTTTTCTTGAGCCGGATTGCAAACCGCTTCAGTCTGAATAGTAAAGTCTCTTAACCAAACTTTCTGATAAAAAGAAATACCAATAGCAATGAGGCCAGCTAACACGACGAAGGCTACGACCCAATTGGCCAAACGCTGCATGTCTTTGATTATACCACAGATATGATAGGATAGAACTTATGTCGTTGGGATTATTTCTCTTCGCAGCGCTCGCTCCCCTCTTGTGGGCTATTTCTAACCATACCGATAAATATTTAGTTGCTAAATACTTTAAAGGTGGCGGTGTGGGCGGGTTGATGATTTTCTCATCGTTTTTTTCTATTGTTCTTTTACCATTTATTATCTTTTTCTCTCCGACAGTAGTAGACGTTAACCTATCTGGAGCCTTAATTTTAATACTGGCTGGGGTGGCTAATGCCTTCGCTATTTACTGCTATCTTCTAGCACTTAATGAAGATGAAAGCAGTGTGGTGGTGCCGTTTATGCAACTTATCCCTATTTTCACCTTTATTTTAGGTTACTTTATTCTTGGAGAGACCTTAACTAAGAATCAACTCTTGGGTGGAGCAATAATCATTTTAGGGGCGACAATTTTATCTTTAGAATTTATTGCCGGTGAACCGCTCAAAATTAAAACTAAGATTATTTTATTGATGTCGGGATGTAGTTTACTTTTCTCCCTTTACACGGTTCTCTTTAAATTAGTTAGTGTAGCTGACGGTTTCTGGACTGGTGCATTTTGGGAAGCGGTGGGGTTAATAGTGGCGGGGTGTATTTTTTTCTCGATTAAAAGTTATCGTCAAGAATTCTTCCAAGTATTTAAAGAAAATTCTAAAAGTATTTTACTTCTTAATTTATTTAACGAGTCACTCACTATTGCCGGTAATTGGGTTATGACCTTTACCACTCTTCTTGCTCCCGTGGCTCTAATCTCCCTTGTTTCTGGGTATCAGCCACTCTTCGTTTTTATTATTGGGATTTTTATTACCGTCTTTGTTCCTCAATGGGGCGAGGAGAATATTACTAAATCGGCCTTATTACAAAAATCCGCCGCCATTGCCATTGTGATTATCGGTACTTATTTATTGTCGTAGATTTTATAACCCTTCTTCTTTGAGTTCTTGGACTAGTTTAACCGCTTTGGGGGAAAGCTTCTTAGGTAGAGGTAAAGCGATTTTAATGAGGAGATCACCACGTTTAGTCGAGCGGCCGGGGACACCTCGGCCGCGGACCCGCAAGATCTCACCCGCGGTGGTACCAGCGGGAATGACTACCTCTTCTTTACCATCTAAAGTCTCAATTATTTTTTTAACACCTAAAAGCGCTTCAGAAATTTTAAGATCTAAGGTCATAATCAAATTCACCCCCTCCCGGCTAAAGGTCGGATGCTTCTCCACGTGAACCTTCACATATAAATCACCGGCGGGACCACCAGCCACCGCCTCCCCCTCACCGCTTAAACGGATCATCTCGCCCGGTTCAATCCCAGCGGGGACCAGCACTCTAATCTCACTATTATTCTTGGTCACGCCTAAACCGCGACAAACTTTACAAATTTCTTCCGGGATCTCACCGCGACCGTGGCAAGTAGAACACTCTACCACGGTAGTAAAATTACCAATAAACGAGCGCCGTGATTCTTTAATTGTCCCTTTACCACTACAGACCGTACACTTCTTTAATTTACTCCCTGGGGCAGCGCCAGACCCACGGCATTCATTACAAGTGCTCACTTTAGAGATTAAGATCTTCCGCTCGGTGCCAAAAATACTCTCGGCAAAAGTAATTTGAATATCCACCGATATATCTCGCCCGCGCCGACTGGGTCGACCGCCGCCGGAGAAGAAGTCACCAAAAATTTCTCCTAAGTCAAAGTTAAAACCCTCACCCCCCGCAAAATTAGAGAAGTCGAAGCCCTCAAAGCCGCTAAAACCGCCGTTTGCTCCCGCGGTGCCGAATTGATCATATTGAGCCCGTTTTTTCTCATCTCCCAAGACTTGATACGCTTCATTGAGCTCTTTAAATTTGGCATCATCGCCACCGGTTTTATCGGGATGATATTGATGAGCCAGCTTGCGGAAAGCTTTTTTTACTTCCTCGGTAGAGGCATTTTTTTCTACGCCCAAGATTTTATAATAATCCTTCATTATTCTTGTTTAGGTGGAGTCTGCATGGCCGGGCCAATTTTCTGAATGGCGGTGCCGAGGTCGGTAATCGCTTGATTGATTGCCGCCACCTCGCTCCCCTCTTTCACTTTCTTTAAATTGGCGATTTTATCTTCAATTTCTTGTTTAATTTCCGGCGTGATTTTATCACCCGCATCCTTCACTGCCTTCTCCGCCGTATAACTCAATTGCTCGGCCTGATTTTTAACATCAATCAATTCCCGCTTCTTTTTATCTTCATCGGCGTGGAGCTCGGCCTCCTTTTTCATCTTCTCAATATCCTCTTTACTTAAAGAAGATTGAGCCTCAATTTTAATTGATTGTTCTTTACCACTAGTTTTATCTTTAGCCTTCACCGAGAGAATACCATTAGCATCAAGGTCAAAAGTGACTTCTACTTGCGGCATACCGCGCGGCGACGGTGGGATCCCGTCCAAGATAAAGCGACCTAAAGTCTTATTATCGGCGGCAAGTTCCCGTTCGCCCTGGACCACGTGAATCTCCACTTGAGTTTGATTATCGGCGGCAGTTGAGAAGGTCTGACTCTTAGCGGTGGGAATAGTGGTATTGCGTTCAATCAATTTAGTTGCTACACCACCTAAAGTCTCAATCCCCAGTGATAATGGCGTTACATCCAAAAGTAAAACGTCTTTAACATCGCCTTGGAAGATGCCGGCTTGGACGGCGGCGCCAATCGCCACCACTTCATCGGGGTTAATAGACCGATTGGGTTCTTTGCCAAAGAAGGCTTTAACCGCATCTTGAATGGCCGGCATCCGCGTCTGACCGCCAACTAAGATCACTTCATCAATTTGAGCAACGGTAAAGCCGCTCGCGGTCACCGCTCGCTTGGTAATCTCCATCGAGCGCTCAATATACTCGCGGGCAATCTCTTCTAACTTGGCTCGATTAAGCTTAAGGAGTAAATGCCGGGGACCAGAAGCATCGCTGGTGATAAACGGGATGTTAATCTCGGTCTCGGTAACGGTGGAGAGTTCGTGCTTAGCCTTCTCGGCCGCTTCCTTCAAGCGCTGGAGGGCCAGTTCATCTTTAGTCACATCAATCCCCGACTCCTTCTTAAATTCTTCCCCGATCCATTTAATGATTTTCTGATCAATATCTTCACCGCCCATATGGGAGTCGCCGTCGGTAGACTTCACTTCAATACTTTGATCCCCTTCGGCACTGCCGCCAATCTCTAAGATAGAAATATCAAAAGTCCCACCGCCAAAGTCGTAGACCGCCAGTTTCTGATCTTTCTTTTTATCAAAGCCGTAGGCAAGTGCCGCGGCGGTAGGTTCATTAATAATCCGGCGGACTTTAAAGCCAGCAATTTCCCCAGCATCTTTCGTCGCTTTGCGCTGAGAGTCGTCAAAGTAAGCTGGCACCGTAATCACCGCTTCTTCAATCTTCTCGCCCAATTTAGCCTCGGCATCATGCTTTAATTTACTCAAAATCATCGCCGAGACTTCTTCTGGCCGGCTAAATTTATCACCCATTTTTACTTTCACCCCACCATCATCCGTCTTCTCAATTTCATAAGAAATGAGCGCGCGATCCTTCTGAATATTTGGGTCGTCAAAGCGATGCCCCATTAAGCGCTTAATACCGTGAATCGTGTTCTTCGGATTAGTAATCGCTTGACGCTTAGCGAGGAGGCCCACCAAACGCTCACCGGCTTTAGACACGGCCACAATCGACGGGGTAGTCCGATTACCCTCGGCATTCTCAATAATCTTGGGCTGGCCGCCTTCTACCACGGCCATGGCCGAGTTAGTGGTTCCTAAATCAATCCCTAGAATTTTTGCCATAAATATTTATTTTAACTTGAGCTGGACGAATTATCGTCTCGCCTAACTTATAACCTTTTTTCAACACCTGAACGACTCTATTATCCTGATTTAGGTCATCCGTTTCAAGTCCGCCTACTGAGTGCTGTTCTACTGGATTAAACGTCTGACCGAGGGGATCTATTACCGTAAGCCCATTACCTTCTAAAATTTTAATTAATTCTTTATGAATATGTTCTACCCCCAAGCGCCAATTCTCCGGTACCCCCTTCAAAGATTCTTCATGACTAAAAGCGAGGTCAAAGGTGTCAGCTAAGTGAATTAATTCTAAGAGTAAAGGCTTCTTGGCGTGAGCGAGTAACTCGCGGCGATTTTCTTCCGTCTCGCGCTGGAAGTTGACGTAATCGGCCTTGGCTCTTTGCCACCCAGCTAAATACTCCGCCGCCTTACTCTCAGCCTCTTTTAATTTATTGCGAAGCTTCTTGAGATCGCCACCAATTAGGCGGCTCTCTTCCTCATTGGATTCAGCTTCAAATTCTAAATCCTCATCAGGTGTCATATTTTAATTTAGTTTAACGCTTACTCCACTGTGGGGACTTGCGGGCTTTTTTGAGACCGAACTTGCGTCGTTCCTTGGCGCGCGGATCGCGAGTTAAGAATTTAGCTTTCTTGAGGACTCCCCGAGTCTCCCTGTCATATAAAATAATCGCTCGGGCTAAACCATGAGCCACGGCACCGGCTTGAGAGCTTACACCTCCCCCTACCACTTTAATCGAGACGGAGAAATGGTCTTTAGCCTTGGCAACAGCAATCACCTCTTCAATATTTTTTACTAAAGCCGGTTGAGGGAAGTAGTCCTTCAAACTTTTTTCATTAACGGTAAAAGCGGTTTTGGCGGCGGGGGTAATCCGCACCCGGGCCACCGAGGTCTTGCGCCGGCCAACACCTTCAATAAATTTGTGAGTTTTAGCAGTAGTTGCCATAAAAATTATTCTTCAATGATTAAACGCTTGAGTAGTTTAGCGCGCATCCGGTTTGGCGGCAACATTCCTCGCACCGCCCGGCGGATAGCCTCACTTGCCCCCTTTTTGGTAATGACTTCTCCTAAAGAAGTTTTACGCAAACTGCCCGGGTAACCAGAGTGACGAGTATACATTTTATCGGTAATCTTAGTTCCCGTCACCCCCATTTTACTGGCATTAGTAATCTTAATCGTCACTTGATGATCAAGATACGGGGTAAAACCAGGTAAATTTTTACCGCGCAAAATTATTGCTACTTTACTGGCTAAACGGCCCAACGGCACGCGAGTAGCGTCAATGGTTTCAGTCTTTGGTTTAATAGGGGTAATTTTAGTCATAAATAAATTTAAACAAATTCAATCAAAGCCATGGGACTAGCGTCCCCCGCTCGGGCTGGTAACTTAATAATCCGGGTGTAACCGCCAGCCCGCCCACTATATTTAGGTGCCACCTCTTTCACCAATTTCTGGACCAAACCTTTATTACCCAATAAGCGACTGACCAGTAAGCGCTGATTGGCTAGCGTTGGATTCTTGGCTTTAGTGACCAATTTCTCCGCCGCCGGGCGCAAGCTTTTAGCTTTAGCGAGAGTGGTCTTAATCCGCCCTCGCTTAATTAGCTCAAGAACCAGTCCCTGCAAAAGCGCCCGGCGGGGACCAGACTTGCGGCCTAACTTGCTACGATGGGCGTGGTGTTTCATATAATTACTTTAAGGCAATACCGTAGTTAGATAAAGCGCGTTTAATTTCTTGCACCCCTTTATCGCCTAAGCCATCAATTTCCAGTAAATCATCTTCCTTTTTCCGACTCAAGCCACCCACAGTGCGAATACCCGCCGCCGTTAGCGCCTTCATCGTCCGGACAGAAAGATTAAGATCTTCCACCCGCGTTTTTAAGGTATCAGTATCTTTCTTTGGTTCAGCCTCAGTCTTCACTTCAGCTTCACCGGCCTCGCTCATCGGTAAAACTTCTTCTTTAAAGCCGATGATCGCCTTAAGCTGATTGATCATAATAGTAATCGATTGCTCTAAGGCCTCCCGCGGGGAAATTACGCCATCAGTCTCCAAGTTAACTCGGAGACGATTATAGTCCGTCCGATTACCCACCCGCATTTGCTCCACTTCATAACTGACGCGGCGAATAGGGGTGAAAATAGCATCCACGGCAATGATGCCGATATCTACTTTTTCCTTCTGCAAGGCTTCTTTCGGGACATAACCGAGACCTTTCTCTAAAGTTAATTCCATGATCAATTCCGTACCCTTGCCGGTAATCGTGGCGAGCGGCTGATCTTTATTAATCACTTCCACTTGGCCGGGAGTCTTGAGATCGCCAGCCGTCACTTCTTTCGGTCCTTTAACGTGCAAGGTTACTGTCTGGGCCCCGTCACCCGTGACTTTAAACCGGACTTTCTTTAAGCCCAAAATAATCGTAATCACGTCTTCCTTTACTCCTTCAATGGTGGAGAACTCGTGGGACACTCCGTCAATTTTAACGGCAGTAATCGCAAAACCAGGCAAAGAGGAGAGGATAATCCGACGCAGAGAATTACCCAAGGTATGACCATAACCCGGATACAAGCCCTCAATCTCATAAACACCGTTAAACTGGTCTTCAGAGACAATAGCTGGCTTAGACGGTAAGATGATACTAAAATCTGGCATAATGTTTTAAAAATGCGACCTAAATTAAATTATTAAACCCGACTATAAAACTCCAGGATGGAGCTAAAATTTATGGTTGATTCCCCGGCCGAGAGTTCTGGCCGGGCCTTAATTTCCCCTTCCCATTTGGCCTCATCGTAGACCAGCCAAGTTGGCGCGGTGTATTCCTTCAAGCGTTCAGCAAGGTCATTAAAGAGACCACTGGTTCGGCTGCCTACCCGGACACTGATCTTGTCACCGGCTTTAACGGTATAAGAAGGGACATTGGTTCGACGGCCATTAACCAAGATATGACCATGCGCCACCGCTTGGCGGGCCGCCAGACGGGATTTAACTAAACCGAGGCGGAAAACGGCATTGTCTAAACGTGATTCTAAAGCGGTTAAAAGTTCACCCGCCGGATTAGAACCTTTCTTAGCGCGCGCCGCTAAAACGTAATTGCGGAATTGATGCTCGGAAACGCCATAAGTAAAGCGAGCTTTCTGCTTTTCTAAAAGTTGCCGGCCGTACTCACTCCCACCCCGGCGACCGCCGCCGCGCTTGCCCATTACCTTGCGCTCGGTGCCAGAAATGGTGAACTTGCTGGTTTGAGTCTTAGAAAAGATCCGATCACCGAGCCGGCGAGCAATTTTGAATTTTGGTCCAATAATCATAAATTAATATTAAAAATTAAAATTTAGACTCTGCGCGCTTTCTTGGCTTTAGGACCATTAAAGGGGACAGGAGTCTGGTCTTTAATACTGTTCACAATTATTCCTTTAGCAATTAGAGAGCGGATCGCTCCTTCTCGACCCGCACCCACGCCACGGATAATCACTTCTACCTCCTTCAAGCCCATAGCCATACCTTTATCGGCAATTAACTCCCCCACTTTACTAGCGGCAAACGGCGTCCCCTTCTTAGAACCTTTAAAACCAAGGGCCCCGCTGGAAGAGGCAACGATGGCCTTACCATCCGGATCAGCCAAGAGAATCATGGTGTTATTATAAGAAGCATTGATGAAAAGCAGGCCAAGCTCCAGCTTGCGCTTGGCGCCACGAGCCGCAGTTTTACCTGCTGCCTCGCTTGCAACTTCACCTCCTTTTTTGATGACGCGTTTTTTACCCATATCAATAGATTATTTCTTCTCAACTTTCTTGCGGCCAGAACCCATAGTCTTACGGACATTGCCGCGACGCGTGCGGGAATTAGTCTTAGTCCGTTGACCCCGGACCGGTAAACCGCGAGCGTGGCGCGTCCCCCGATAGGCCTTAATATCTTTTAATCGTTTAATATTGCCGGCGATCTCTCGCTTTAAGTCTCCCTCAATCTTAAACGCTTCTACCAATTTGCGGAGGCGATTTTCTTCATCGGCGGTTAACTTATCGGCCTTTTTACCTGGGTCAACTTTGGCCTCGGCGAGAACTTTAAGGGCTCGCGGCCGGCCCACACCATAAACCGCCGTTAAGGCGATTTCCAACCGTTTATTAGCGGGCAAATTGATACCGGCAATACGCATAATGTTTAAGCTTGTTTTTGTTTATGCCGGGCTTTAGCCGAGCAGATAATATAAAGATGCCCGCGCCGTTTAATCATCTGGCACTTGGCACACCGCTTTTTAATCGTTGACCTAACTTTCATAAAAAAATTATAGCCGCTTCACAATCCGTCCTCGGCCCTCGCCTGGTGGCAAGACCATCTCAACCGTATCACCCACGAGAACTCGGATCCGGTGGAGCCGCATTTTGCCGGCAAGATACGCTAAAACTTCCTGTTCCGGACTAATCTTGACCCGGAAGAGTGTGTTGGGCAAGGCTTCGGTTACAACACCAGAAACCGCTGCCCCTCCGTTATTTTGAGGGTCGGCTTGTTCCATTCGCTATACTTGGACTATGGTAACAGATAACCCCATTTTGCGTCAAGGCGTAACGGTTACACTCTCCATTTTGACGGGGGTGAGGGGACGATCATTGCCGTCGCGGGGTACAAGCGAGATTTTATCGGCCACGTCTTGACCAGAAACAACTTTGCCAAAGATGGTGTAGTTATGAGGTAAAGGATAATCGGCCACCATAATAAAGAATTGGCTACCATTGGTGTTGGGCCCCGAGTTGGCCATTGCTACTACGCCTTTAAGATAACCAGCTTTAGCTGAAGGAGTATTGGGATCGAGCTCATCAGCAAATTGATACCCTGGCCCGCCTGCCCCAATACCAGTGGGGTCACCGCCCTGGATCATAAAGCCGTCAATCACTCGGTGGAAGATCAGGCCATTGTAAAAGCCCTTATTAGCTAAAGTAATAAAGTTCTCTACCGTCTTGGGGGCATCGGTGTCATAAGTCTCAAACTTAATTTCACCTAAACTCGTTTTAATCGTAATCATATGATTATTAATTTTAGCTTTAATGGGTAAAGGCGTAATGGGAGTAGGAATGGGCTCATTATGGTAGAAAGTATAGTAACCCAAAACCCCAAGCACAATTAAAACTGCAACAACAATGAGGGAAATCTTCATACTTTAATTACCGCCTTCAATGACTAAATTGATCTTAACTCGTTTCGGATCAGTGGGGACAGTCCGGAGCCAAGGCGGCCGGAAGACAATCTCCGCTTTATCAATAGTTGGATACTGGGCAAAGATCTTCTCGTAATTACCGTCGGTATTGGTCGTCAACTTTTTAATTAAGTCGGTTTGGTCAAACATCGAGACTAAAGCGGCATTACCGTTTAAGGTGAAAGAGACATGATCAAGCCCCGGGTCAACTAAGGTTTCTTTATTGGCTAATTGGAAAGTAAGTTTATCTAAGTTAGGGATCATCACCTCATTACCCTTATAATCCGGCACCAATTGAGTGGCAATATACTTGGCTAAGTCCGCTCGTTTAAAGAGGAGACCGTATAAGTGACCAGTGACCGCTAGTTCGGCGCTACTGCTACTGCTCGCCGTGCTATTAACCGCTTCATCAAAGGTAAAGTACGTGGCATCGGTAAAGAGGATAAAGTCAGCTGGGGTCTCAAGTTTAGCCTCTTCCGCCAAGCGCTCGCGGAGGACGGACTGCATATCGGCTTGGGCTTTATCTTTAGTCGCTTGATCGATTTTATTGACCAGCCCACTTGCCCCGCCGGTCATAGGGGCAGCAGATTTACCATAGATTTTACTAGCTCGCGGATCACCCTTAAAACCAGGGATAGAGAAGCTTCCAGCGGCAATATTGTAATCAGGGCCAGTTTTATC
>JAHFNY010000022.1 GCA_023267075.1 Candidatus Vogelbacteria bacterium | reverse complement strand
GTCAAAAGGTAAGCGTTCAGCCGTGATATTACTCCCCTTCTGCTCCACGTGCTCGCCCAACACTTCATGTAAAGCTTGATTAAGTAGATGGGTCGCGGTGTGATACTTCACCACTGCCTCTGAAGTGTCGGCAAGTCCCCCCTTAAACTTCTGCTCTGCCCCCGCGCGAGACAGGTCTTGATGATGCTTCATCGCTTCCGTAAATTTACTTTCATCAATTTTAATCCCTTTTTCTGCGGCTAATTCTTTAGTCAATTCTAAGGGAAAGCCGTAAGAAGTAAAAAGGGTGAATGGATCAACTCCCTTCTCAAATTCTTTTAACCCTTTAGCTAAAGTCTCTCTAAACTTATTTTCTTCTTGTTTAACTTCTGCTTTAATTTTGGTCAGATTATTTTTTATTTCTGGGTAAACCATTTCATAAGTACTTGCCACCAGACCGATTAAATTAGTTAATTCACCGGCGGGAATCCCTAATAAATCTGCATGTCTAACCGCCCGTCTAATTAAACGTCGTAAAATATACCCGCGATCAGTATTAGACGGCATAACCCCGTCAGCAATCATGAATGTAGCCGCCCGGAGATGATCGGCCACAATCCGGACTGATTTTAAATCATAGTTAGTGGCCAGACTTTCAATCTGCTCCATTAAAGGCAAAAATAAATCCGTCTCGTAAACATTATTTTTACCTTGTAAGACTATCGCCAAGCGCTCAAGCCCTGCGCCAGTGTCCACATTTTTATTCTTCAATTTGCCAACTACCTTACCGTCCTTCTTCTCATATTCCATAAAGACGTCATTCCAAATTTCTACCACCTCGCGCTTATCATCGGCGGCTATATACTGCTCTTTAGTTAAATCACCTAGACCATTTGGCGTAAGATCATAAAACATTTCCGTGTCTGGCCCGCACGGGCCGTTATCACCCGCATCCCACCAATTGCTCTTGGCACTCATAAAGTAAATCCGATTCTCTGGCACATACTTCTTCCAAATCCCAAACGCTTCTTCATCGCGCGGGGCATTCTCATCACCCTCAAAAACCGTGATATATAAACGCTTCGGATCTAAACCCAAACCTTCTTCTTCGGAAGTTAAGAATTCAAAGCTCCATTCAATCGCCTCTTCTTTAAAGTAATCACCCAGTGACCAATTGCCTAACATTTCAAAAAAAGTGTTGTGAGTATTATCACCCACGTCATCAATATCCACCGTCCGGAGACACTTCTGGGCACTGGCCAGGCGCTTGCCTTGCGGGTGGTCTTGACCCAAAAGGTATGGGATAAGCGGTTGCATCCCGGCGGTATTAAAGAGAGTGGCATTGGTGACACCCTTTTCATCGGTCGTCACTAAACTGGCCGAGGGCAAGATAGCATGCCCCCGCTTCTCAAAAAACTTTAAGAATCTAGCTCTAATCTCACTTGCGGTCATTGATAAGATACTAACTAAAATAAGCTAAATAATAAAGCCCCACGCGGTTTTACTCATTTAACAAATTACTCCCCCACCCACAACTAGAGATTTGTCGTAGATAACGATTGACTGGCCGGAGGCAAGGTCGGTCATCGCTTCTTTAAATTTAACTTTCACCAACTTGGACACGGAGTGTCCAAGTTGTAATTGGCAAGGTAAAAATTGCCCATGATAGCGGATTTGAGCAAGATAAGTTTTATTTGGCTGTGGCTCAACTAGCCAATTTACTTTTTCTAACTCCACTTCTAATTTAGCCTTGGCACTTGATTTAGGCTTAGTCGATACGGTCAAAGTATTATCTTTAATATTTTTCTCTACAATATAATACGGCTCATCACTGGGCGTTTTAGCCGTGATAGTAAAGCCGTGGCGCTCACCAAGCGTATATAACACCGCGCCATTATGCTCGCCAATTACTTGTCCTTGTTCATTTAAGACCTCGCCTTTCTTAGGTTTAAGTTGGGATTGTAAGAATTCTTTGAAGTCAAATTTGCCGATGAAGCACAGTCCCTGACTATCTTTCCGCTCGGCATTGGGTAATTTAAACTTCTTGGCCAACTTCCGTACTTCCGTCTTCAGTAATCCTCCCACCGGGAATAAAGTGTGAGCTAAGATCTCGGGTTTTAAGGTCCAGAGGAAATAACTCTGATCTTTCGTTGTATCTTTAGCTGTATGAAGCTCGCCATTTTTAATCTGGGCATAATGGCCCGTGGCCACATAATCAGCGCCCAGTCTACGCGCCCGATCATAGAACACGCCGAACTTAATCTCTTTATTACACATTACATCGGGGTTGGGCGTTCTTCCGGCCTTATATTCTCCCAACATATAATCAACTATTTTCCCTTTATATTCTGCGGAAAGATCCCAGGTAACTAATGGAATACCTAAATGAGCCGCCACGCGCATTGCCTCGCGTCTATCTTCTCGCCACGTGCAAGGTATACCTTTTGGTTCCCCGCCCGACTGAACGTCGTCAGTCGTTCGGGCGGGCCAGACTTTCAAAAACACTCCCACCACAGTAAAGCCTTGTTGTTGTAACAAAGCGGCTGAAACGGCTGAGTCGACCCCACCCGACATCCCGATAAAAACCTTTTTCATTACTCTATCTCTAACACTTTTTTGTAGATGTTGAAAGTGGTCCGGACATCGGCAAGGGCGGAGTGGAAAGTCTCACTTTTAACATCAAAGTAATTAGCCAGTGCCTCCAAGTTAAATCGTTCCAGCCCGGTCTCGTGATACGACTTAGTAAAGGCCATTGGGATAAGATCCAACTTCTGGAAGAACATTTTATTTTCTAAACCACATTTCTTAAATGCCGCTTGAATAAAGTTCCAATCAAAGTTTACATTCTGCCCCACCATCATGGCATTAGCGGTTTTCTCTTGAACTAGTTTCATCGCCTCGGCTAAAGAAATGGCAAAGAGCCAATCGGCATCATTATAACTATTAACTCGCAAGGCCTCGGGGCTCGCGGTTTCTAAATGTTCCGGCTTAATTTTATATTCAAATTCTTCTATCACTTCCAATTTAGCCCCACGCCCCGGCACTGGTACTTGCCGAGCAATAATCCCGCCAATCTCAATAATCTCGTGCTTGTCGGGATCAAAGCCGGTTGTCTCCACGTCGATAAAGGCGAGATTGTGTTTCTTCATTGTTTAATTAATTTATCGTAAATATTTCTTAATATTAGCCAAGTGGCCGGCATGGTCAATGGCATAATGCATCGCGCCAGTTTTATCTGACAAATAAAACCAATACGGCGAGGGAGTCGGCGTAGCCGCCGATTTAAGTGAACCTAGTCCCGGATTAGCAATGGGCGCTGGCGGTAAACCGGCTTTTTTATAAGTTATGGGAGCAGAATCCACTTGCAATTTCATCCCGGCGGCAAAGCGCTTCCACAAGATCCCAGCAATAATTTGCTGATCATTCCCCGGCGGGGCCTCTTTCTCTAAAATTGAAGCCATAATCACAATCTCATTAAGGGGTAAGCCTGAACGTTTAATCGCCGGATTAAGAGTAATAATCTGCCGATCAAAGCTATTGGTTAAAGTTTCTAACACTTCCGGTTCATCACTCGAGGGGTAAAAAAAGTAAGTATCCGGGAAAAGATAACCTTCAGAGGTGGAGGCCACACTCATAAACTTACTGACACTAACTTTAGGCAAGTTCTTGGCCAAGAGATTAGCTACATCTTTTAGCGTTGAGCCTTCTGGGATAGTAACTTTAATTGCTTTCTGACCATAGGCCCCGGCGGCTAAACGGATCACTACTTCGACTACACTCATTGGCCGGGCCAAAAGATAATCCCCCGCCACCACACCGTGATTACCCCCAGCAATTTTCATTAACACCGTAAAGACTAGCGGTGAAGTTACCACGTGAGCCGCTTCAAGGCGATGTGCCGCCTCACTCACGGTCAAACCACTTTTAATTCTAATTACCTCACCCGTCGGAAATTGGACTGGTGGCAAGACAAAAAGTAAAGCAATAAAAATTACTCCCACCAGGCCCAAAAATTTTAACCGCTTTTGCCGCTCGGTATGAGGAAAGTTGATGATTGGCATTAGATTGGCAAGTTAGGCGGCGGTTCCCCTCGCTTGGACTCAATCCGACTAAGAGTTGGCGTCTCGGCCACTTGGCCAGGGATATGATACATCGTGGCTAATTCCTCGGTATTAAGGACTAGTGGTGGCCGCAAAAAGGGCGGATAAAAGTAACCTCGGCGAATGTAAGCTTTAAACATTCGGCGCTTGCGCCGAGCCAAGCGGACCCCGCTATAATCTTGCCACGGGTAATCAAAGCTAGTGGTTAAAAGCGGCTTGAAACCATTTAAATTAAGCGAGCCGTATTGCTTTAAGCTGGAGAGTAAACGGGGAATATTAATCCCCTGAAAGGCCTCCCCTTTACCAAAGTACATTGCCCTAATCCCACAATCAAAACCATATTTAGAAATACTCCGATCAATCGCTTTAATCACGTCGCGTTCCCCCGCTGTCAGGGAAAACTCGCTAGTAAAGAGTGGATTAGTCTCATCCTTACTCGCACCCGCCTTCTCCTCCATAATCTTCTTGATCAGCGCTTTACCTTCCTCCCGCCAATCCTGCATTTTAAACCAATGCCCTGGTTTAGGGTAACGCTCCTTAGTCGCCATAATTAAGAATTGGAACCATAATTGCTCGCCGGGACCAATAGAACCTAAGAATTCTAGCATTGGCGTCATCGGATCAATCTTGAACTCTTCTTTAGGGTCTTTATCCAAGCCATAATCAACATAAGTTTTAATCGGGTAGGGATCGGGTTGAGTAAATTTAAATTCTACCCCCCACATTTCCCAATCGGCATCGGGCTGGCCATAAGGCATAGCTTGAACATAATCATCCACCTCAAATAATTCCACCCCCGGATATTGCGAGTAAACTTGCGACTCAATCATATTCTTATACTTCCGCTCGGCCCGGATATAAAAGTGGACTACCCCGCCTAAAGAAACCAATTCCAGCGAAAACCACGAGCGGACCCGGCCCTTAATATAACGATCAACTAAAGAACCCTCACTTGTCTGATGGAGACCGCTCAAAATCACTTCCATTGCCGCTGGGGATTTATTAACCTCGCGCGGCACCTTAATCTCTAAGAAAACCCAATCCACTTTATGAATCCAATCCGCCCGAATATATCTTAAATACGTTTTATATAAAGCATACAAAAGCAAGAACGGTAAAAAATATACCGAGTAGATAATAGACGTTAAAAGCAAGGTTAAGCCATCAAGTGGCAACATTACTTATTATTATAGCAGATTAAAAGCCAATTAGGCCAAAGTGTAACGGCCCTGCTTATCCTTCTTGAAGTATTTAGGATTCTGGAGATTAACCAAGATGGTATTTTCCTTCACGTGGCGCTCTTTTAGAACGCGGTTGATGACTTCTTGTTTGGTTAAAGGACCGCTCTTCTTCATAATATTGCGAATCACGTCAGCCACCACGCCCGGAGTATAACCCCATTCCGCGAGAGCGTATAAACCCCGACCCACAAGGACAAAACGCTTATCTTTAATCAATTCATTGTGACACGTAGCCGGATGAGCTGTTTTGCCGAAGGTCTTCTCAATCGTTTTGGCGACCTCGGTAAAGTGCATTGGTGAGCCGTGCTTGCGGAGAATAAGGAAAGCGTAGTCGCGGATCCCCCGTAAGTGAACATTGGGAGAAGCAGACAGACCCCACTCGCCGAGCGGATTAGAACCAAGGTTCTTAGAGATTTTGATCCAACGCTTGGCGAAGTCTTTCACCCGTGGGTCGCGGGTGACATCTTTAAGCTCATTTAAGAAATTACCCACCAAGTCGCTCTCGGAGACTAAGTCACTGTCTTTAAATTGCTGACAAAGATTACGGATAGAAGTGTGGACCTTGTCGGCCAAGGCGGGATTAGTGGTCCAACGATGATGGAATTCATCATCCTCTTTAAGCTTGGTGAAAGCATCAGCAAGAACTAAATAAAAGTGAACATGATTTTGCGTATTACGATCGCCAGAAACTGATTCTAAAAAGTCCCGCTCGTGGACCACGCCACCAAAATCGTTCATTAAGTGTTCAATCTCGGTAAAATATTTACTATTAGCTTCTTTAAAAAATGAGCCCTTCTTCACTGCAGCTACGGCCGCATTCTCAATCTGTCGCACCCGCTCCCGAGTAATGCCGTATTCCTCACCGATAGCCTCTAAAGTCCGGCGCTTATTATCTACACCCAAGCCGTAACGTTTATTTAAAACGTCTTGGGCTCGCTCTGATAAATCGGCCAGCAACTTCTTGCTGACTTCCTTAGGTTTAAAACTTAATTTAAGCTCATTTTTAGACATATCTATAATTTATCATATATATACTAATAAGTCAAACTTGAATCTAGATAAGGAAGTTAATGACCCGATTTTTTACAAAGACTACTCGCTCGGGCGCTTTACCCGCCAACCATTTACTAATCTGCGGATCAGCTAAAGCTAATTCTTTTACCACTTCTTCTCCGGCCTCGGGAGAGACGGATACATTCCCCCGAACCTTGCCATTAACTTGAACAACGATGTTCACCGCTTCAAGTCTGACCTTTGTTATATCATACTCCGGCCATTTGGCAAGATGGATAGAATCGGGATAACCCAAACTCTGCCACAATTCATCACTCATATGAGGTGCGAACGGCGCGAGCAATTTAAGTAAAGTCTCAAAATCAGCTTGATTAATAACTGGCAATTTATCCCAAACATTGGCTTGAATCATTAGGGCCGAGACGGCAGTGTTGAAGCGAAAATTTAAAATATCTTCTGTCACTTTTTTCATCGTTAGATTTAAATTAGGATCTGACTCCCCTCCCCCCACCTTCTCGCGCAAGCGCCACACCCGCTCTAAGAAGCGCCGGACCCCAATAATATTCTCGGTACTCCAGGCAATTTCATCCCCAAAGGGGCCCATGAACATTTCATATAAACGCAAACTATCGGCGCCATACAAATCTACAATCTCATCCGGATTGACGACATTGCCATAGCGCTTGCTCATCTTCCGGCCATCGGCGGCTAAAATAAGCCCC
>JAHFNY010000007.1 GCA_023267075.1 Candidatus Vogelbacteria bacterium | reverse complement strand
ATTCCCGCGTCGTGCAAGTTTTTCTTGGCTAGTTCCTTCTGGAATTGATTCATAAGATAATTCATAAATTTATCTTTTGTTGACCGAGTCAGAGACTTAGGGACATTTACTATTTCACGATGATAAGCCAACAATTTTCCCTTAGCCTCTTCCACCAGAATCTGGCCCTCAACAAACATTTGGAAAATTTTCCACGCTTTAAGATCCTTCTCATCTAACAAGCTGGTGTCAAATTCACCGGCAAAATGCTTAGGTGGCACTTCCCCATTTGAGGGCGGAAAAGTTTCATTGATTCTTTCCGCTTCAATCTTATCCCGGAGAAAAGACAACTCTATCTCATCGGGACTAAGCTCCGCTAAATCTTTTCCCTCCACATTTTCTTGAATTGGCGCTGTCTCAAACTTCATATTTTGTATCTTAACATGAAGCTAATAAAGCTAAAAGTCCCGACGATTCTGTCGGGATCCCGACTTTACGTCGGGACTAATAGTCCATGCCCATGCCGGGGTTGCCGTGGGTGTGTGATTCTTCTTTCTTGGGGATCTCGGCCACGGCCGCGCCAATGGTTAAGTAATTAGCGGCCACGGAAACGGCGTTTTGGAAGGCGGTCTTGGTCACCTTGAGCGGATCCACAATCCCCGCCTTTTTTAAATCCGCCAGTTCATTAATACTGGCGTTAAAGCCCAGCCACCACTTCTCGGTCTTGGTCTTGGCTTTATCTTTAGCCGCTTTAATTTCATTAATCACTTTACTGGCCGCCTCGCCGGAGTTATCAATAATCGCTTCTAACGGCGCTTGGGAGACCTTACGCAAGATATCTCGCGCCGCGGCCGCTGCCTCATTATCGGCAATTTTAGTAGTCTCACCGGCCACCATACTAATGGTATTCCACAGGGCAATCCCGCCACCCGGCACTACCCCCTCCTCCATCGCGGCCCGCGTGGCCGCCACGGCGTCTTCTACCCGTTGCTTCAGATCCTTCTGGGCGCTCTCGGTGGGCGCGCCCACTTTAATCACTGCCACCCCGCCGGCGAGCTTACCTAAGCGCTCTTTTAACTTATCCTGATCATATTTAGATTCAGTTTTTTCTAATTGGGCTTTAATCGCCTCAATTCGCTCTTTAATCTCCGTCTTCTTACCCTTACCACCCACAATTACCGTGACATCTTTAGACGAGACTACGCGCCGAGCCCGGCCGAGCATCGTTACTTCCGCCAAATCAAGTTTAAGACCAATATCTTCCGTAATCACCTTCGCCCCCGTCACCACTGCCAAGTCTTCCAACATTTCTTTCCGCCGGTCGCCAAAGCCGGGCGCTTTAATCGCTAAAGTGTTAAAGATACCGCGGAGCTTATTGACCACCAAAGTGGTTAAGGCCTCGCCATCTACATCTTCAGCAATAATCACCAAGTCTTTCTTACCACTGGCCGCCATCTTCTCTAAAAGCGGAAGAATATCTTTAATCGCACTAATCTTTTTATCAGTAATTAAAATGTACGGATCGTCGTAACTGGCTTCCATCTTCTCGCTATCAGTAATCATATACGGGGCGATATAACCCTTATCAAATTGCATTCCCTCCACCACCTCGGATGAACTCTCCACGGTATTAGAATCATCAATCGTAATCACCCCCTCTTTACCCACCTCGCCAAAAACGCCGGCAATCAGCTTGCCGATGGCGGCATCTTTAGCCGAGAGGGTGGCCACTTCCTCCACCTTCTTTTTATCATTTACTTCCTCGGCTTGAGCCTCTAGGGCTTTACTAATTTCCACACTGCCCTTCTTAATTTCATCCGCCAAGTGAATGACGTTGAAGCCGCGCTCGGCCACCGCCTTCTCGCCCTCTTCAATAATCGCTTGGGCGAGAATTATCGCCGTCGTCGTGCCATCACCTACTTTATCGTTAGTCTTATCGGCAGCTTGCTTCAGTAAATTGGCGCCCAAGTTCTCAAACTTGTCTTCCAGCTCAATCTCCTTGGCTACCGTCACGCCATCTAAGGTAACTTGCGGCGCGCCATAACTCTTCTCAATCACTACGGCGCGACCGCGGGGGCCCAGCGTCATCTGGACGGCGGCGGCCAGTTTATCAATCCCCTTCTTTAAGGACTTGCGGGCTTTCTCGTTAAATAAAATTTGTTTAGCTGACATAGTTATTCAATAATGGCTAAAACTTGCGACTCGCTGACGATTAAATATTCCTGGCCGTCAATCTTAATTTCATCCGGACCGTATTTAGAGAAGAGCACGCGCTGACCCTTCTTCACCGTCATTGGCACCAGCTTGCCGTCGTCCATTTTACCCGGACCCACGGCCACCACCAGGCCTTCTTCCGGCCGTTCTTTATTAATCGTCTCGGGGATAATCAGACCGGATTTAGTCTTACCAGATTTAGCTTCACCGGCGAGAATGACTACCCGATCGCCCAGGGGCTTAAGAGGAATGTTTTTCATACGCTCGTATTATAAGAAAAGCCCCGCCGGTGTCAACGCCACCGGCGGGGCAGGATGGGAATCTATTACCTAAAAATAGGTGTTCCATCAGCACAATTGCCATCAAAAGGGTCATCAGGATAATCAGGACTACCAAACCTTTTTTCCGCTGGCTCGATTTGATCCGCCGGTATAATCAAACCAGGATTAATCTCTTCAAGCATTTTTCCCAGTTCGATAAGTCTCCGGCCTGATTTTGGGTCATGAAGTAAAATATTTTCCCCTATCTTAGCCACCTCTACCGCTATCTCTCTTAAACTTTTACTCACCATTCATTCCTCCCGGTTTGGGTTTACTCTACATGTTAGGAACTCATTTCTAATTTAAAACTAAAGTAAAGCCCCGCCGGTGTCAACGCCACCGGCGGGGTCAAAAGGCTGGATCAAAACTGCATCTCTCCTTCTGATGCAAATTCATCTTGCTGATGAGGTTTAAAGATATCATCCTCATCACCAGAAGAAAACAAGAAATGAGGTGACACGACTGGGGGTTGGGGTGTGGGGTTATTATCAGCCATAGCCATTTTCCTTTTTTTCAAGTTTGAAATCCTAAATCAGCCCCTACCCTAGCACCCAATGAGCAGAAAGACAAGAAGATATTACGCGTCACCGACGAAGCCGGCTGCCGCCAATTTAATTGCAGTCTTTGCCGTTTCAATTTCATCGTTAATTCTCTCAACTGCAAGAACTGGATCACCGACTCCAGTAATTTCCTCTCCCAAAATCACATAATCTACCCCCTGCTTAACCACTTCTGTTGGCGACTCAACATCGGTCAAGATAATCGATTGAGGAAGGGGTAGACTCTTAATTCTGGCAAAGTCCTTGTCTTTATGCCGAAAGATCACCCCATCACAAAAATTGTGCAAATTAACCCAATCCCAATAAGCGAAATCTCTCCCGGGTTTAGTGCCAAAAATTTGAAGCGGACTCTGGCCACCTTTTATGCGCCAATTATTTGAGACTTCCCGTTTCAGGGTATGAAGGGTTTCCTTCTGCACATCAAGACTAACGCTACAACCCCAAATCGAAGTACTTTGGTCAATAATCCTGACCGCTCTCAAAACAGTCTCCTTGATATCGTAAAAATTCAGCAGAAAAAACAGCTTATTGTCTTCTTGCCATCGTTGGAAATCAAATTCGTTCAATAAAACATCCCAACCAATAGCAATGGAGTGGACATATGGTGCCAACAACTCTGCCAATTCAAAACTATCTCGAGCAGAAAAGTCAGAATTCAACTTCACAATTACCCGCGATTCTTTATTCATGACAAAGACCCCCTCTGGTTTAAGTTAAGCCAATTTCCAACTTTACCCTATCATCCTACTTGCTTTACGGCAATGGTATGCTATACTACCCGGTACATGACCGCGCTCGCCCCGATCCTCCCGTGGATCCAAATCATTATTTCTGTTATCTTGGTCGCTCTTATCCTCTTCCAGCAAAGTGAGGCTGGTCTTGGCAGTGCCTTCGGTCAGAGCCATATTGCCAGTTTTCACCACAAGCGCGGTTTAGAACGTCAATTGTTTATTGCCACGATTATTGTGGCCGCCCTGTTCGTTCTCTCGGCCATTCTTGCCATCATCATTAAATAAGTCTTTTTACTCTTTTACTAAATTTTAATTTGTGAAAAATTATCTGGAGAAGTTGTTAGCGGTGTTCCGCTCGTTTGATGCTCGCGCCCAAGTCTTCATCTTAGGGCTCGCTGTGGCCTTTATCATTGGCCTTCTCGGATTGGTTTACACTTTAAATAGCAAGATCTTGGTCACTGTCCCTGCCCCGGGCGGCAACTTAACGGAAGGGATTTTAGGTACGCCCCGGTTTATTAATCCGCTTCTCGCCGTCTCTGATGCCGACCGCGACCTCGCCGCTCTCGTCTATTCTGGTCTGATGCGCCTCGGACCCGATGGCAAGTTAATCCCTGATCTAGCCGCCTCATATACTGTTTCTGACGATGGTCTAACGTATGACTTCATTCTTAAAAATAATTTGACCTGGCAAGACGGCAAGCCTCTAACCACTGATGATGTAGAATTTACTATTCTGAAGGCTCAAGATCCGCTGATTAAAAGCGCTCATCGCGCCGCTTGGGATGGGATCAAGATTGAGAAGTCAAGCGCCACCGAGATCCGTTTCCACTTAAAGCAACCTTACGCTACTTTCCTTAACCTCACCACCATTGGCATTTTACCCAAACATTTATGGAAGGATATTAGCGCCGAGACCTTTGCCTTAAATGATCTCAATTTAAAAGGTATTGGCAGTGGCCCCTATCAAGTGACGGCGGTGACTAAAGACAATAGCGGCATACCCATGTCTTATGATCTGGCGCCATTTGATCACTTCGCTCTAGGCGCGCCCTCCCTTACCCAAATTACTTTCCACTTTTACAGCACTAGTGATGACCTCTTAAATGCTTATAAGCGAGGCGAGATTGGGGCGCTCGCCGCTCTCGCTCCGGATCAAGCTGCAGCCTTAGCTAAAGACGGCGCTACGCTTAAAGTGTCACCTTTACCTCGGGTCTTTGCCGTTTTCTTTAATCAGAATCAAGCGCCGGTTTTAGCGAGCGGCGCCGTCCGGACCGCTCTTAACTTAGCCGCTCCCCGCCAAGAAGTGGTAGAACAAGTGCTTAAAGGTTATGGTCAAGCTATTGATGGGCCCCTACCCTCTAACCTCACTACTATTAAAACTGACTTAACCGCCGCCAGTTCCACCCTCACCGCCGCTGGCTGGCAAAAAGGCAGTGATGGTATCTGGCTTAAGAAAGATAAAAAGTCTACCACCCGGCTTGCCTTCCATTTAGCGACGGCGGCCACGCCGGAGCTTAAAGCCGCGGCCGAATTGATTGCTAAAAGTTGGCGCACACTTGGCGCGGATGTCACTTTAGACGTGTTTGAACTGGGCGATTTAAATCAGAACGTCATTCGGCCGCGGCAATTTGACGCCCTCTTCTTTGGCGAGATTGTGGGTGCTGATCCTGACCCCTTTGCCTTTTGGCATTCCTCCCAAAGGACTGACCCAGGCTTGAATGTCTCGCTCTATACCAATTTAAATGTCGATAAACTTTTAACTGAAGCTCGTTCCACTACTGATCCAACGATTCGAGTTAAAGACTTAAACGACTTTTCCACCACTATTAAGCACGATCTACCAGCAGTGTTCATTTATTCTCCCTCATTTATTTACGTCGTCCCCAGTGCGATTAAAGGTCTCACCCTTAACGGCTTAACCACTCCCGCCGACCGTTTAGCGAGCGTTTATAAATGGTATATCAATACCGAGCGAGTCTGGCCAATCTTCTCTCACTTAAATTAAAAAGTAAAAAATAAAATGGATAAAAATAAAAATCGCGGCCGCCGACCGCCGCACCGTCCTAGTCAAAAAAATACCGCTCCCGATGCTAATGGCAAGATCCCACCACTTTCTCCCGGCAACATTCGGGTCATTCCCTTGGGTGGCGTAGAAGAAATTGGTAAGAATATGACCGCGATTGAATTTCGCGACTCTATTTTAGTGGTAGACATTGGCCTCGCCTTCCCTGGAGAAGAGACACCTGGCGTGGATTACATCATCCCCGACTCCACTTATGTGGAAGAACGGAAGAAAAATCTGAAAGCAGTCATCATTACCCACGGCCACTTAGATCACATCGGCGGCATCCCTTACGTAATGGAGAAAATTGGCAATCCACCGATTTATACTTCTCTCCTCACAGCGGTGATGATTAAAAAGCGCCAAGAAGAATTCCCCCATTTACCTAAACTAGATATTAGAATGATTGAGAAGCAAGACACGCTTAAACTGGGCGACTTTACTGTCCGTTTCTTTGGCGCTACTCACACTATCCCTGACTCCTTTGGCGTAGTGATTGAAACACCGTATGGCAATGTCATCTTCACTGGCGATGTGAAAATCGAGAATAAAAATGGCCAACCAGCCGACTTTGAGCTTAAGACTTACAGCGACTTGGGCCGGGAGAAAAATCTTCTCTTGATTGCCGACTCCACCAACGTTGGTAAAGAAGGCTTTTCTTATCCGGAAAAAGAAGTTCATAAAAACCTAAAAGATATCATTCAGAATATTAAGGGTCGGATTATTATCGGCACCTTTGCTTCGCTCTTTGATCGCATCATCGCCATTGTGGAAGCCTCCGAGAGCTTGGGGAAAAAAGTGGTGGTGGAAGGCCGGTCAATGAAGACTAATGTGGAAATTGCTAAAGAATTGGGTATCTTAAAAGTCCGTAATGGCACCATCATCAATGGCGAGAATATGGATGATTATCCGGACAATAAATTAGTGGTCCTCGCGACCGGCGCTCAAGGTGATGAATATGCCGCCCTCATGCGCATGGCTAATCGCGAACATCGAACGATTAAAATTAAAAAGGGCGATACCGTCCTCCTCTCTTCTTCCGTCATCCCAGGTAATGAAAAGAGCGTAGAAAAATTGAAAGATAATCTCTCCCGCCAAGGCGCCAAGATCATTCATTATGGTGTGGCTAATGTCCACTCTTCCGGCCATTCTTATCGCGATGAATTAGCCTGGGTCCATAAAATGCTCAAACCCAAGTTCTTTATCCCCGTCCACGGCAGTCATTATATGCTCCGCGTTCATGAAGACTTGGCTGAAAGTATGGGCATGCCCGAGAAAAATATTATTGTCCCCGATAATGGCTCCATTGTGGAAATCCAAGATCACGGCAAACGAATTGTGAAGTTGAAGGAAACGGCGAGTAGCCGCGTGGTAATGGTAGACGGTTTGGATTCTAATAATGTTCAAGAGGTCGTAATCCGCGATCGACAAATGCTCGCTCAAGATGGTATGTTCGTCATCATCGCCATTATTGATATTAAAACCGGCAAAGTCCGGAAGTCGCCCGACATTATTTCCCGCGGCTTCGTTTACTTAAAAGAATCACAAGAACTCTTACGCAATATTCGCTTCCTCGCTAAGAAGACAATTGAAGACGCCAGTGCCAAGATGCATCCGATTAACTTTGATTATCTTAAGAATGAAGTGCGAGAAGTGTTAGGGAAAGAATTATTTCGGAAAACCGCCAAGCGACCAATTATTTTACCGGTGTTAATTGAAGTCTAAAAAGTATGCCTAACTTTTTTAATCGCTACCGGGCTTATCTCTCCGGCTTTTGTTTATCTCTTACTGCCGCCCTACCCGCTTATATTAGTTCCTCGTATTTGGCCACCGCGGCCGGCGAGCGGACCGTGGGCTTTATTTACACCATTGCTTCCTTGGCGACGATCCTCGCCTTAATGGCTTTACCCCATGCTCTTGCCCGCCGGCCTCGGCTCACCATTAGTCTAAGTTTAATAATTACTCTTGCCGCCACTTTGGTTTTAGCTTTAACCCCTGATTCCACATCTATTCTCCTCGCTTTCATCATTTACTCCGTTGGTAATATTGTCCTCCACTTTATTGTAGACTTGGAGCTTGAACACTCCTCTCGCGATGAGAATACCGGCTCCATCCGCGGCGCTTTCTTAATGATTGTTAATTTAGGCTGGTTCGTCTCCCCCTTTCTCGCCGCCACTTTAATTGGCACCGGTAATGCTTATTCTCGCGTTTTTGCCGCCGCGGCGCTCGCCACTCTGCCGCTCCTTCTCCTTATCAATCGCCGCGGCGGGGAAATTAGAGCCGATGGTCGCTCCCCCTTTACCACCCTTAAGCTTCTCTTCTGGCAAGGGGAGCATAGTGATCTGGCTCGGATTATTAGCGTTGACTTCTTACTCCAGATTTTCTACGCCATTATGGTCATCTACATTCCTCTTTATCTCCATGAAACAATTGGCTTAGGCTGGCCCAAGATTGGCATTATCTTCACCTGGATGCTCTTACCATTTGTTCTCCTGGATTACCCTCTAGGCTTGATCGCCGATCGTTACTTAGGCGAGAAAGAGATTTTAATTGGCGCCATTATTATTATCGCCATCGCCACCATGTCTATTTCCTTTATCGCGAGTGGCCTAATACTAGTGTGGGCGGTGACCCTCTTTATGACCCGGGTGGGCGCGGCTAGTATTGAAGCAATGAAGGAAATTTATTTATTTAAAAAGATTACCGCCGCTGATGCCGATGTCCTCGCCCTGTCGCGTAATTTAGTCCCTTTGTCTTACATTATCGCTCCACTCCTTGCTACCATCTTCCTCTTTTTCTTACCCCTCCGCTTCATCTTCCTCGCCCTCGGCCTAGTAATGCTCCTTGCCCTCTTCCCCGCTCTCAAACTCCGGGATACAAAATAATTAATTCATCACTTCGCGCAGTTTACAGTACTCACATTTTTTGTCGTCGCAACGACGGTCCCAAAAGGCGAGGGAGAGAATTTCCGCCGCCACTTTTTTGATTAAGGCTTCTAATTCTTCTACTTCTTGGTCTTCTATAATAAAATTATCTTTTTTGTATCTACCCGTATCATTTGGTTCAATAAAATCTATCACCCCTTCTTCCATTTTATACCCGCCCCGACTTTCGTCGGTTCGGGCAAACTTGTTTAATAAGAGTTTATAGAACACCAGTTGCCGGTAATAATCTTCATCTTTCCGCGGTTGGCCGGTTTTATAATCCACCACGTGCACTTTATTACTGCCGTCAATAAATTCCAGCTTGTCTAAAACGCCAGTTAATCTAATCTCATCAGTCAATAACACGCCGGCAATTCTAAACTCGGTCAGCACATTACTCGGCCAGGTCGTATGCCACGCCTCCCACCACCCAGCAAGAGCCCTATTGCCTTTAGCTAAAGCCTCATCATAATCGCGCTTAGTTAAGGGTAATTTGCCTAAATGAGAACCGAAGCTTGCCAACAGTGACTCTTGAGTAATCTCCCGCTCTTTCATTAATCTAAAGGCATCAGCGAGCGCCGCGTGGACCGCCGTCCCATAAAGTTGATGCTTAGTCTGGGCCTCCGGCAAGCGGATTAAGTTACGGTAGAAGTATTGCCACGGGCAAGTTAAATAATTGTTTAAGGCCGAGACTGATAAACCTTGATTCAAGAAAATCTCTCGGACAAAGTCTTGATCATGAAGGGAATGCTCTCCTATCTTATCTATATGAGTAAAAATTATCGCTTTATCTTGAGCATATTTATTTTGCCAATCTTTTGTCTCTCCTTCCTCCTTCAATTCATCTTTTATCTCGGTAATAAATTGACTGGGCAATTGCTCGCGGCCGTTCTCCCCTAGTTTGGCGTAACTAATCGCCACTTCCTTTCTGGCTCTAGTTAAAGCCACATAAAATAATCTCCTCTCATCTGAATTATGATCTCCCTCCTCCTTCGCCAAGGCTTCGGAGGACAAGTAAACTTGCGGCAAGAGCTTAAGTAAATCATGTTGCCGCTTCCCACCCCAATGACCATCGTAAGCATTAACGATATAGACTTCATCAAATTCTAGCCCCTTGGCCCGATGAGCCGTCATTAACCTCACTTTCCCCTTCCGTCCACCAAGGCGAGCTCGTTTAATAAACAGGGTATGAGTCTTAACCGTGGCTAAATAGTTAAAGAAGTCAGCCAGCGTTGCCTCCGGATGACTCTCCACCAAATTACCGACCTCTTCATATAAACGCCGAATAGCCTCAAAGCGATCCTCCGCCTCCGGGGAAGTTAAAATACTTTCTAAAATACCACTACTCCGGACCAACTTCTCAAACACCGTTAATAAGTCATCATTCTTACTCCAAGAGTGCCAAGCTTTCAATTGTTCATAGACTTTATTTAAATCTTGATCTTGCTTAAGCAAGCTCCAGAGCGATTTTCTTTCATCATGAGTCTGCTTAATCAGCTTATACACTGTGAGTGGCTCTAGGTTAAATAAATCCAAGTGAAGGACTTGAGCGAGAGGCGCATCTTCACCGAAGTTCGCCAACACTTCTAAGATCATAATCAACTTCCGCACGTCACCTTGACCGAGTAAATCTTGATCTGATTCAATCATCAAGGGGACCTCAAGCTTCTCCAACATCCGCGCCAGCGGGAAAGCGTCGCGATTATCGCGATAGAGCACGGCGATCTCGCTCGGTTCTAACCCCGACTCAATCTTCATCTTAATTTCACTAGCGAGCCAATAAACTTCTTCCTCGGCTCGGTCAAACGCGTAAATTTTAATCGGTTTAACTTGATGATTAGCTTTTGCCCTGAGCGCCACCGAAGGGTCGGATAATAAACTCCCCGCCGCGTTTAAAATAGTTTGCTGGGAACGATAATTATCTTCTAAGGTAATTAGCTTAGCCGCTGGGTAAACTTGTTTAAAATATAAAAAATTCTCAAGTGAGGCGCCCTGAAAGCGGTAAATGGCCTGTTTCTCATCTCCCACCACGAAGAGATTGGGGTTGAGGTGAAAGCTTGCCAACAGTTCAATGATTTTATTCTGGGCATTGTTAGTATCTTGATGCTCATCAATTAATAAATATTGATGTTCTTCTTGCAAGATCTGGAGTAAATCGGGATTAGCTTTAAGAATCTGCAAGACTTCCATAATCATGTCGCTGAAGTCATATAAACGCTCTTTCATTAATCTCTCTTCATACGCTTCATACACCCGCGCCAGCTCCTCATTTTTCTCCAGCTCGCGCTTAAGCTTAAGATAGTCACCCTTCATCTTGCCTTTATGGGCCCCTTTCTCATAATACAGATCAGGTAAATTCTTAAACCTTTTTTCTTCTTTAACTAAAATCTGTTTAAACTCGGCCGGCGCCAAGCCCTCGCGCTTGAGCTCTTCAATCGCTCGCTTCAGTGGTTTAACGTATAAGAATTTATCACCAAATGGTTTAAGCAGTTTTAACTCTAAATTTTCTACTAATTTTTCTAAAATTTCCACCTGATCCACTTCATGAATACTCCGCGCGCCCACAATCCGTGGGAAGTCTTCCGGATATTTCTTAATCACTTCATTGCACCAACCGTGGAAGGTATTAATGTTCACCGCATACGCCGCCGAGCCAATGATCGTGGCCAGCCGCCCCCGCATGCTGGCCACGCCCGACTCGGTAAAAGTGAGAGCTAAAATTTGAGCCGGGGCCGTATCGGTTTGTTTTAAAATGTTAGCAATCCGGAGCGTGAGAATCTGAGTCTTGCCGGTACCAGGGCCCGCCACCACCATCACTGGACCTTCAATCGCCTCCACTGCCTCCTTCTGCCGCGGGTTAAGCTTCGCATATTCCTGCTCGAACTTTTCTTGAGTCATTGCTTAAATTATAGCACTGCTTGCTTATTTAGCTTTAATATGATATAAAACAGTCTGAAGTTCTAAAACAACCAGCAAGCGAAGGAGGTAAAAATGAAGCATGATATCGTCGGAGGGTTCATTGCTATTGGCGTTTTTATTTTGTTCTTTGGCTATTTATATCTTTCTGACCTTTACTATCGAAATGGGGAGATAAAGGAATCAACAATCCCAGAAAGAATAAAATTGGTACTCCTCTACCCTGGGGTAATTATGCTCATCATTTTATCTTTGGCCCTGTTCCAAATCGCTCCGCTCTTTGAAAGAAAAGAAAGAGAAAGAAAGGAGGAGAATTGTGGAGATCCATCATGTTTCTCACCTTGATACGTTCCTAAGAATTATCTTCGGGGTGTGTATCTTCTTTTTATTCATTATGTACTTCTTCTTCCGGAAAAATCGAGGGAAAGAGGAAGAATAATGTCCAATTTCTGCGCCGTGTTCGCCCCTTGCGAACCGGCGCTTCTTTTTTTACCGATTTTTGCTACAATACCTCCATATGTCATTACAACAAAAGATTAAAGATGAGATTAAAGACGCGATGAAGGCTAAAGACGAGGTCCGCCTCTCGGTAGTCCGCGGTTTAGTCACCGCTTTTACCAATGAGCTAGTAGCTAAGGGAAAGAAACCAACGGATGAATTAACTGACGACGAGGCTTTGGCGGTGATTAAACGCGGCAGTAAACAACGCCAAGACTCCATCAGCCAATTTAAAGCTGGCGGCCGCGACGACTTGGCGGCTAAAGAAGAAGCAGAGTTGAAGATTATTGAAGCTTACTTACCCGCCCAAATGAGCGTGGAGGAGATTAAGAAAATTGCTCAAGCCAAAATTACAGAATTGGGCGTAACCGATAAAAGTAAAATTGGTATCTTGGTTGGCGCGGTGATGAAAGAGTGCAAGGGCCTCGCCGATGGGAGTGTAGTTAAAGAAGTGGTAGAACAACTTTTAGCTTAAATAAAAGCGATAGGGTTTACTCGCCCATCTCGGGCCGGCGTAAGCCACGCCAATGCGGGGCCCAGTTTTAATTTCTTTCCGTTTAATTTTTACCCCGCGGTCTTCTAACCACAGGCCAATCTTTTTATTGGCTGGTTTATTATTAAAACTTTTAGCAACTCTAAACTGCTTAGTTAAACGCCCCGGGCCATTTACTCCTTCCACCCCGCGCAATAATACCGCTGCGGGATAATCTTTATCACCCGTGACAATATTTAACATAAAGTGATTACCGTAGACCAAGTAAACATACCACCGGCCGGCCGGACCAAACATGGGCAAATTTCTGGCCGTCCGGCCCCGCGAGGCGTGACTGGCTTTATCTTCTAACCCGTCATAGGCCTCCACTTCGGTAATCATTAAGGCTAATTCTTTACCACCCACTTTCCGCACCAGAAATTTACCCAGCAAGTCTCTCGCCACCATTAAAGTGGGTTGATTAAAAAATTTGGGGCCTAAAATCTTGCTCATAAATCATTATGAGTATGCCCTTGACTTTAACCAAAAGCAAGAGTATAAGTAGAACAGAAACGGCCTAGCCGGAAGGAGGTTACAAATGGACTTTTTGGTGATAGACAGCGAAGAAAAAATTGTGGAGACGATTAATGCCCAACTGAAACGGGAAGACGTATCAGAAGAAGTCGCCAAAGCCGTAAGATGTGCCAGCCTGGAAGAAGCGGTGAAAATAATTGGGGTCCAATCAAAGGGTACCAAAATCTTCATCAATCATGAGTTTACTCCCAATGGGGGTGAGGGCCTCGAGGTTGTGCGTCGATTTTCTAACCAGAAAAACCCGCGATTCCTCTTCTTCTCTACTTCAGCCTATTGCCAACCCGGTAGTCAACTGCGGAAAGATTACAAAGAAGCCGGGGTAGTCGACTTCGTGGAAAAATCCAAGATTGTAGAAAAGATAATAGAAAGTCTACTTTCTTGAAATCACTCGATCTCCGCCCCGCGTCCCCACGCACACCCCAGCTAGCCTTGACCCACACAAGGCTAGCTGGGGTCTTTTTTTATCTCCCAAAATATGTTACGGTAAAGTCGATTTTAAAGGCAAAAAAAACAAGTGTTGCCGGGTCATCTAGCGGTAGGATAGTGGACTCTGAATCCACTCACCTTGGTTCGAATCCAAGCCCGGCAGTTATGATAATTAAATGTATTATAGAAATAGAAAAATTTCTTAGTGAACACAAAATATGGCTCGATATTGCAACAGCATCAGGCGCTCTTATTTTTGGTTTGTGGCAAATATTGATTAATAGAAGATTAAAAAAACTCCAAGACTATGTTTCATTAGCAGCAATACCAGGTCAAACAACTGGAAAAATAGAACTACTAAACACCGGAAAGATTAATCTTTATTTGTGGGGTTTTGATATGGTAAATAAAAAAATACGTCTAACCAAACCAAGGATAATAACCGCTGGAACTGGTAATTCATCTTATTATTGGATCGACACCCCTAATATAAATGAAATAGGAAACAATGAATTTCAGTTCAAAGTATATTTAGAAGATGATTTTGGTAAAAAATGGCTAAGTGAAAATGGTGGTGAAATAATAGATGGTGATAAAGAGGGGGAGAAAAAAATCATAGTTTGGTCTCATAAAACAACAAGATCAAATTGGAAATTTTGAAAACAACCAACAAACAGCTACCAAAGCTTAGCCTCGGGAAAATAGCTTAATCAAAGATATTCACTAAATACGTATCAATCGTTCGTTGATCAAGATCGTAAAAGTTTTTGCCTTGGGTGTGGAGATCGGCGGCGAGTTTAAGGCCAACAAAGCGCCAGTGCCACGGCTCAAAAACGTAATAGCCATTATTCTTCGGATACGAGAGGATAAAGCCATACTTATAGGCATTATTAAGCATCCACTGATAAGCCGGCGTGCGATCAAAGCCGTCTAAGGCCCCGCCCAAGCCGGTGGTAATCATATCTACCGCCGTGCCCAGCTGATGTTCAGAATAGCCCTGATCAGCCGAGAAGGAGTTGGCCGTGCCAGCGCCATAAACCACGGTATAATCCCCCTTGAGCGCCTTCTGCTCGGCGAAGGAGCGATAGGCCGAGAAGGCATAGAGCTTAATGCCGGTAGAAGAGGCGGCCTCAATCATTGCTTCTAAGTGAAGGAGGACATTACTGTAGATTAAAAGTTGTTTAGCATCGCTATACTCATAAGCCGGCGGGATCTCCAACAAGTGGGATGGAACGTAATTATCGTTAAGGAAGTAAACTTTAGAATACTTCTTGAGCAATTCTGGGTCGGTCTGCGACAACTTCTGGAGAGTATTTAATGTCCCCGAGAGGTCGCCAACTTTACTTTGGAAGCCGCCCAATTGTTGTTGAAGCGCGCCCACATTCTGCTCTTGGGCGGTGAGGGTGCTGGAGAGCGATTGATGAGTCTGGTCAATGGCTAGTTGGAGCTTATCGGTAGTGGAGGCCATACTGCCAGCAAGAGCGCTGATGCGAGCCGATAAAACGAGATAAGATCCAATATTACCCGCCAATAGCAAAATTATGGCCCCGGCCATTATTCTGACTAACATCTTTGGCTCTTGAATAATAGGTTTCATCGAAATTATTATTTTACTTCCTCCCGGCGCGGGCTTTGGCCGCTTTCATAAAGGCGAAGAAAAGTGGGTGCGGATGGAGCGGGGTGGATTTAAATTCCGGATGGAATTGAGTCCCGAGGAAGAAGGGGTGACGCGAGCGCGGGAGCTCGGCAATTTCCATCAACACACCATCGGGCGAGCGGCCGGAGAAAACGAGGCCGTTTTTCTCTAAAATATCAATATACTCCGGGTTAACTTCATAGCGATGGCGATGCCGCTCACTAATGGTCGTGGCGCCATAGGCCCGGGCGGCAATACTCTCCCCTTTAAGCTTGGCCGGGTACGCCCCCAAGCGCATCGTCCCGCCGTAATCGGCCTTAGACATTTTCTCTACTTGCTCGGGCATGATATCAATCACTGGATACTTAGTCTGCTTATTCACCTCCGTCGTATGCGCACCTTTCAAGTTGGCCACGTGCCGGGCGTATTCAATGACCGCGAGTTGCATGCCGTAACAGAGGCCAAAGTACGGGATTTCTTTCTCCCGGGCATACTCAATCGCGGCAATCTTCCCCTCCACTCCCCGCTCGCCAAAGCCGCCTGGCACGAGGATACCATCGTAAGCGCTTAATTCTTTTAATTTACTTTTATCTTTCTCATAATCGCCAGCGTCCAACCATTCTAAATTTAATTTAACCCCCGCCGCTCCCGCCGCATGCTTAAGCGATTCAATGACTGAAATGTACACGTCCGAGAGGACGAAGTCGCCCGTTTTAAAATATTTCCCCACGATCCCAATCTTCACTACTGGACCACCGTCCTTCACTCGCGCGGCCATCTTCCGCCAATCCTCCAAGTCAGTTTGCTTGGGTCGCAATTTTAACAAACGCAGGATGGTGGAAGATAAGCCATCTTTCTCAAAGTTGAGGGGAATATCATAAATACTGTCTACATCGGGGGCCGAGATAATGTGCTTGGGATTAATGTTGGAGGAGAAGCCAATCTTCTCTTTCCGCCTATTATCTAATGGCCGATTACTGCGGGCAATCACAATGTCTGGATGAACGCCGTAAGAGTTAAGCGTCCGCACTGCCGCTTGAGTGGGTTTAGTCTTCATCTCCCCAATTTTGTCGGGCACCGGCAAGTAAGAAACGAGGACGAAGAGCACATCATTGGGATGTTTGAGTTTGAGCACCCGCGCCGCTTCAATGAAGATGGCGTTTTGATACTCACCCACTGTCCCGCCAATTTCAATAATAGAAATATCGGCATCACTCTTATGAATAGAGAGGTTAATCCGGCGCAAAATTTCTTCCGTAATATGATAGGTGGGCTCCACGCACTTGCCGCCGTAGCCAAGGGCGCGCTCTTTATCAATCACATATTTAAAGACCATCCCATTGGTCATATAATTTTCCGGCGGGATTGATTGATCTAAGAAGCGCTCATAATTACCCATGTCTTGATCGCATTCTAATCCTGAATCTAAAACAAAAACCTCACCATGCTCAATCGGATTCATGGTACCGGCGTCAACATTTAGATACGGATCAATCTTGAGTGGACTGACGTTAAAACCGCGGGCCTTAAGAATCTTACCAATAGCAGATGTGGTTACCCCTTTGCCGACTCCCGACATCACCCCACCCAAAACAAAGATGTATTTATGCCGGGCCATAATCTCTAAACCGCGCCGTACTTTCTAATCGCTAAGAAGCTGGCTACTCCGCCCAAGACCACGCCCGAGAGAACAAGGACAAACAATAATTGAAAGAAGTTGGTAAAGTAATACGTGGCTAAATCAATCCCACCATAGACTCCGGCCGTAATATTGCGCACCCACAAGACTGAAGGGTACAGTAAAACGAGCGCTAAAACTGCCGCAATCAATCCGGCTAAAATTCCTTCGACTAAGAACGGCCCGCGGACGTAAGAGTCACCCGCGCCCACTAATTGCATCACTGAGATCTCGTCACGCGAGATATAAATAGCGAGCGAAATGGTGTTGACGGTTACCAAGATGGAAATAAAGATGAGGACAATACTCACCGCCACGCCCACACTCCGCGCCGCCCGCGAGATAGCGATCAATTTATCGACAATGTCTTTCTTAAAGCTAATTTGATCAATAATCGGCGCAGCAGTCTGATCTTTACTCTGGAGGAAGTTGGCAATGGCTTCATAATGAGTGGGATCTTGAGCCCGGATATTAAGCCGCGCGCCGAACGGATTGCCCACTTCATCTAAAGATTGAATGAGTAAGGCATTATCTTGATGCTTGGTTTTAAAGTCGGCTAACTCTTGCTCGCGCGATAAATATTCTACGGACTTAACTTCCGGTAAAAGGGCGAGGGCATTCTTCATGGCGGCAATATCATTATCGGCCGCGTCTAGTTTAAAAGAAACCGAGATATCTACCTTCTCTTGGATATTGGCAAGCACTCCACCCATAAAAGCGGCACCTAAAATCATTCCGCCAATAGCAAACAAAGTCACGAGAAGGGTAAGGACGGAAGCGAGTGTTACCACCGAGTTACGCCAGAAGCTAACAAAGCCCAGGCGGATAATGCGTTTTAAAGTTAGTTTAAGCATAGTCATAAGCTATTATAGAACATAGCGACCCTTTTTATCATCCCGAGCCACCCGGCCATTTTCTAAAGTAATTACCCGCCGACCCAGATCATCAATCACGCCCTTATTGTGGGTGGTAAGGATAATTGTGGTCCCAATATCATTAATCTTCTTAAAAATTTGGATAATCTCGTGAGTGTTGATTGGATCAAGATTGCCAGTGGGTTCATCAGCAATGAGGAGATCTGGTTGATTCACAATCGCCCGAGCAATCGCTACTCGTTGCCGCTCGCCCCCCGAGAGCTCGTGGGGGAAGCTGGACAAGCGATTACCTAAACCCACTAATTCTAAAACGTAGGGCACATCGGAAGCGATTTCTTCATCACCGCGACCGGCGGCCTCCATGGTGAAGGCAATGTTCTCATACGCCGTTTTATCGGGCAGTAGACGGAAGTCTTGGAAGACGCTGCCAATCCGCCGGCGAAGTAGCGGGATAGCGTGTTTACTTAATTCGTGAATATTGGTGGACTCAAAGAAAACTGTCCCTTCAGTGGGCTTATCTTCGGCTAAAATCATTTTAAGGAGGGTACTTTTACCGGCGCCGGAATGGCCCACCACGGAGAGAAACTCACCGGGCTCGACGGTGAAGGTTACATTATTTAGCGCGACCGAATTGCCGGGATAAATTTTACTAACTTGGTTAAAATAAATCATTATGTAAAAAAGGTTCTAACTCTCCATTTAAAACCGCTTCAATATCGCTGGTCTCTACCCCGGTACGATGATCTTTAATCAGGCGATAGGGATGGAAAACGTACGATCTAATCTGATTACCCCACTCAATCTCGGTGGTCTTAGACACGTACATCCCCTGCTCCTCCTTCTCTCGCCGCTCAGTCATCAGCTTGTCAATTTTAGCGGTGAGAATGGCTAAAGCTTTAGCTCGATTCTGGGCTTGAGAGCGTTCGCCCTCGGCGTGAACTGCGAGACCAGTCGGGATATGGACTAAACGCACCGCCGTTTCTCGCTTATTAACGTTCTGGCCGCCCGGACCACTAGAACGAGCAAATTCTACTCGTAAATCTTCTGGCGGAATGGTTAACGCACTCGCCGCTGGCAAGTCGGGCAAGACCTCAACCAGAGAAAACGACGTATGCCGGAGCGACTTACTAGAGAACGGTGAGATCCGGACCAAGCGATGGACGCCGGACTCGTGCTTAAGTATACCATAAGCCCCTTTGCCCTCAACTTGGAAGGTGAGATTGCGATAACCGCCGTGATCATTTAAGTTCTCATGAATAAGCTTCACCCTCCACCCCTGACGGGCAGCGTACTTCTGATACATTTCAAACAAGATACGGGAAAAGTCCTCGGCATCATCGCCGCCGGCGCCAGAGAAAATGGTAATAATCGCTTCCAACTTATCGTACTTCCCCACCCCGGCCAATTGATCCTTCAACTCGGCCAATTCCTTAATTTTAGCCTGGGCTTTAAGCTTATCGGTCCAGAAATCGGGCGCCGCCATGACCGCTTCCAACGCCGCAATCTTCGCCTTAAGTTCTTCTTTAGCCATTACTCAATTAGTATAACACGGTTGATTTTTAGTCATTTTTGTGGAAAAATTGCTGTGTTTGGCTTGTATTAAGCCGATGGGTAATATTTGCCGATGTAGCTCAGTTGGTTAGAGCGAGCGTTTCATAAGCGCTAGGTCGCAGGTTCAAGTCCTGCCATCGGCACCACCTCGTTGTAAAGAACAGGTAATTGAGGTAGAGTATTTTTGTTCCCTAAATTTTGCGGGCGTAGCTCAGCTGGTTAGAGCGCTGGCCTGTCACGCTAGAGGTCGTGGGTTCAAGTCCCATCGCCCGCGCCACGGCCCTAAATTATTTTAGGGCTTTAGCCGATGTAGCTCAGTTGGTAGAGCACGTCATTGGTAATGACGAGGTCTCCGGTTCAATCCCGGACATCGGCTCCACTACTTCACCAAGCTTTCGCAGTGCTTGCACTTCGTAGCTTTAGCGAAGAAGTGCCACCTTAGCTCAGCTGGTAGAGCAATGCTTTCGTAAAGCAGAGGTCCCCGGTTCGACTCCGGGAGGTGGCTCCGGTTTCAATTGATTTTTAACCGAAAGTGAGGTAGGATACCAAACGTACCGCGGGGAGGAGTAACGGTTGCTCGGGAGGCTCATAACCTCCAGGTAGCGGGTTCAATTCCCGCCCCCGCAACAAGGTTGAGTATCGTGTAAAAAATAAAAGGGACCTTCCTTACGGAAGATCCCTGGGCCCTGACCCACGATTGTTCCTAAATACCAGCACCAGCAAGCTGTTCATCGGAAGTGGACGCTTGTATTTTATTTCGGCCAGTAGTAAGAGCCGCAGTCATTTTCCAAGATTCCAAACTATTATCAACCAGAGGTGCACCATCGACGACTACCGTCAAACATGATCTAAAACCAATACCTTTTTCAAGAAGCGAAAGCAGTAACAAAGATGGTCCAAGATCACCAGGTACATTTTCTTCAGCAAAGAGAGGTTCAGCCACTGGTACTTCAGTATTACCTCCCTTAAACTTAAAATTCCATTTCACATAGCGCCTGAATGGTAAGACCAAAGTGTAAGTCTGCCCTCCCCCGTTGGTACTTCTCTTGATTTCTAACCTCTCACCCGACAAGAAACCGAGAATATACCCCCAATCAGTAACATATTGATTCTGGGATGTCGGTGTAGGAAAGTTCACGTGTTTGATACATTCCTGGCGGGGGACGGCAACAAAAAGCTCCTTGGCTGTTTCAAGTTGAGTACTGAAAGCAAGGATCCGTTCGATAGCCGTCTCGTTCAGTCCAAGAATACATATGATACTGTCTTGGAGCGGATCGCCAGTAGATGAACCTCTTGATAATTCAATCCCCAACTTTTCTGTCATTTGATCATTATATTTTTGGAGTTCACTTCTTCGAAGATCAAGTTCCACTTCGGCTTCTTCGACTCTTGTCTGGAGATTTCTCTGATTGCCAAAATAAACGCTCAAATCAATGATATTATCCATTTTCAAAGTCCCTTTCTTCTCTTTGTTTTAGAAATACCTAACCCAAAACTATCTAAAAACCACCTAAAAGTCAACTAGAAAATATTTAACTTAAATATAATTAAACTCGCGGAAGACTTTGGCAAAGAGTTCAATCACCCGCCGGGCTTCGCGCTTAGAGAGTTGGAAGCCAGCCTCATGGGCAATTTGATTGCGCACTTTATGCGCCTCCCAGGCTTCTTGGAGAGTGAGGAAGTCAGACGGCTCAATCCCCTTCAGCCGCTCACCCAAGTTCTGCCCCAGGTAACCAAGCTTAGTCACCATTTCATCCAGCAAGGTGTCGGCCTCAATAATCGCCAGCTTCCACTCCGACGGATTATCTGATTCTAAATATTTAAGCAAATTCTCCCAGCGCGTGTTCCGTACCCCTTTATCTTCTGACGCTTCTTCAAAGATATTCATCATCTCAATCGCCTCGGCTTGGCGGATCTCCCGCAAGCGGAGGGCTAAATAAAGAATAAGCGCCGCGAGAATAATGGATAAAACGAGCATCAGCCACCACATTTGAGAGAGGATGGCGAAGAGCCAGGAAACGTCACCGGCCACGTGCCACGGCGTTTTTAACAATTCATAAATCCGATTGAAGAAATATTCTAAATTGAGGAAGTTCGGGTTAAAAAGGGGTTGATCCATAAGTTTAACTTAAAGTCTCAATTTGCCGACCGAGAGTAAATAAAACATCTTCCCGCCCATGACTCGCCGTAAATTGCACACCCAAAGGTAAGCCCTCGGCCGTTTTACCAGAGGGCACCGCGAGCGCCGGCACCCCACCCAAGTTAACCGGCACGGTAAAAATATCTTCCAAGTACATGGCCAGTGGATCACCAATCTTCTCGCCAATTTTATATGCCGGTCCCGGCGCAGTGGGCGTAATAATCGCATCTACCTCTTTAAACACTCGGGTGTAATCAGCTTTAATCAACCGACGCACTCCAGCAGCTTTATAATAATACTCATCGGCATAACCAGCCGAGAGAACGTAAGTCCCCAAGATTACTCGCCGGCGGACTTCAGGACCAAAGCCGGCGCCACGCGTCTCCTCATAATCACCCAGTAAATCTTGACCACTCACTTGCACGCCGTAACGCAAACCATCAAAGCGAGCAAGATTAGTGGATGACTCGGCAAACATGGTGACGTAATAACAAGCGAGGGCATATTTAAATGACGGCAATTCAATATCTACCAATTCATGACCGGCAGATTTTAAATTTTCTAAAGTCGCAGAAAAATTACTGGCCACTACTGGATCTAGACCATTACTCACAAATTCTCTGGGCACGCCAATTTTAAGTTTGGCTTTAACATCTAATTTATTTTCTGAATCAAAATTGGTGGCATCCAGTTCATCCTTACCGCGGATAGTATTGAAAATAATTTCCGCATCTTCCACGGTTTTGGCAATCGGGCCAATTTGATCCAGGGATGAGGCCATGGCCATCGCCCCGCGACGCGAGACCGCGCCATAGGTTGGCTTAAGACCCACCGCCCCGCAGAAGCTGGCTGGCTCACGGATAGAACCACCAGTGTCTGAACCAAGCGCGGCCAGGGCGGTTCCGCCGCCCACAGCGGCGGCGGAACCGCCAGATGATCCGCCCGGGACACGGGTTGGGTCATGCGGATTACGGGTCGGACCAAAGGCGGAATTCTCGGTGGAGCCGCCCATGGCAAACTCATCCATATTAGTCCGGCCGAGGAAGACCACTCCAGCCTGCTTCAACCGCTCAATTACATAAGCGTCGTAACTCGCCACATAATTTTCTAAAATTTTAGACGCAGAAGAACACTTCCGATCTTTAATTAAAATATTGTCTTTAATCGCCATGGGGATACCGGCCAAGTCTCCCAATTGCTCCCCTTTCTTCCGCTTGTCATCAATCACTTTAGCTTGATCCACCGCGTCGGTAAAAACTTCTAAATAAGCATTGAGCTCACCGTTGCGCTCTTTAATCTTAGCCAAATAACTTTCCGTTAATTCTTGGGCGGTAAATTCTCCGGCCTGCATCTTGGCCGCCGCTTGCTTAATAGTTAAAGTAGTTAAATCTTTACCGGCCATCTTACTCATTCTTAGTTAAAATTGGTTTGACCGACAAGTAATTGTCGCGCGACTTGGCGAAGGCCTTCACCAAATCAGCCGTATATAAACCAGCTTCATGTGCGTCAGCATCATCTCGCAAAACATTTTTCACCTGACCAATTTCTGGTCCTTCGGCCGCCATCGCGCCAGAGGACGGATAAACTGGCGCACTTTTAAGCTCACTAACGTAGCCCAAAATGGCTTCCATATCTTTAGCCAATTTATCCAACTCCCCGGCCGGCACCTTAACCCGGGCCAGCTTAGCCAATTTTTCCACCTCTTCCTTAGTAATCATAGATAGATTATATTATACCATTTCCTTCCTCTATCACAATTGCTCCATTTTACTGCCATGACATCATTTTGGTATAATATAGATAATGAGTAAAAATAGCAGCGGTAAAAGAATTCAAAGCCCAGTTAAACAAAAAGTTTTACTATTACTAATGACTGGTCTGGATATAAGTTTAAATCGGACTGGCAAAAGGCAAGTAAAAATTATCTCATCTATACCGAAAGAATTTAAATCGATTGATCGGCAATATCTCTATCGCCTGCTCCGAGAATTCCACCACGATAGACTCGTCGATTGGAAAGAGAAAAATGACGGCTCAATTTTATTAACTTTATCGGAAAAAGGTAAAACTACCACCAATAAATTTTATCCCGATCGTCTAATTATCACCACTCCTAAAAGTTGGGACAAAAAATGGCGAATAGTTATTTATGATATCCCACATAAAAAACGCACCGCTAGAGATGCCTTACGCAGAAAACTTCAAGAACTAGGTTTTAAAGAATGGCAAAAATCAGTTTTTATTTATCCTTATCCCTGTCAGGATGAAATTAACTTTATCATTGAATTTTTTGATGTCCGACCGTATGTCCGTTATGCCGAATTAATAAATCCTACTAACGAGGCTGAACTTAAACTCCATTTCAAATTATAGTTATTTAATCATCATTTAATTATAGTATTTTATAAAATATTGCTCCATTTTTACGCCATGGCATTGTTTTGGAATAATATTGGTATAAGTGGTATAGATATGATGTAGATATAGGGTAAATAATGTAAAAATATTTTATATCATTTTCACCATTTTTATCAAAAAAAACACTCCCTCCGCCAGAGCAGAAGGAGTGAATGTGATTAGTAAGCGTTACAACAACGCAAGGACAAAAATTGTGCCATGAAACAAGAACATATTGACGGGATAGAGGAAATCAATCAATTTCCCTCTCCAAGTCAATTTGACGACAAAGTACTGCAAAGAAAAACTTAGTGTCCAAAGAAACCAAGACAGCCACGGCTCATCAGATGGATTATTGATCGCACCAACAATCGTTGGAATGAACCCTATAGCCAGTGCGATTTCCAGGATAATTTGGACTAGAGTCTCAGCAAAACCCTTAGATTTAAACATCCACCAACATAGACCAGCAAACATTCCAAGTACAAGACATAATTCGTCAATGAGATTCAATCCACGGAATGATCCTGTTCTAAGCGAAAGCAAGGACGTAATAATACACATTACAGCACCGATGGTAGGGAGAATACTTTTTACCCAATCTCCTGTCAGCTTTTTATAGCTCGTAAAATTAAGTACAGTGATAAATCCCCACACCATCCACGAACTTATGTTTGGATGTGTCGACCCGGAAAGATTCTTCCAGTTATACAGGACGAATGCCATAATACTGAGAAAGCCTGCGATAAAGGCAAGCATCCATGACTTGTCTTTGTTTGTTTTCAAGGAGCACCTACCTTTCTATGTTTTGTCTTTTTGATTACCTTCCTTCATTATATCATATATACCAAAAAACACAAGACACTTACAATCTCACCTTTTTTATCAAAAAGAAAAGCCGTCACTGCGAAGCAACGGCCAAAAACTATTATCCGAAACATTACAAACTAGAGATTACAGACGACCACCTTCTCAGTAAGCAATTCCTTGGTTGATAATTCAGTAAGGTAATCACCGATTCTTTGACACCCAAGGGGTACTCTTTCGTTTACATCCAAACCAACATCAATCAAGCATAAACAGAGAGGGGAAAAATCTTCGTCTTGGAAACCACTCTCATTCGTGTGTATCTTCAGTTTACGGAAACCATTGGCGGATAAAGCGCAGATGACTATCCCAAGATCACGTTTGTCTAGGGTATCAATAAATGCGATTTTAAGTCTTCCGCCGAGCGCCGGTCTGAGTCTATTCAAAACGCTAATCATTATATCTCTCCTTTCCATAAAGTTTATACCCAAATGATATCCGTCGTAGGTATATCACAACAAACAATAAACTACAACTGCCTATTTTATCAGTTTTAGAAATTCCTCTTCAGAGAGGATTTTGACCCCTAAGGTTTGGGCTTTGGTTAGTTTGGAACCCGGGTTTTCACCCGCCACCACATAGGTGGTATTTTTAGATACCGAATCCGTCACTTCCCCGCCCAAATCTTTAATCTTTCTTTTGGCCTCATCGCGGCTTAGACTGGTCATGGTGCCGGTTAAGACAAAGGTTTGACCGGCTAATTTGCCGGCAACTTTTTTAACCACTCTTTCTATTTTTACTTCTTTGAGTAAATCCGCGATTATTTTCTGATTATCTTTACTGGCAAAAAATTCAGTAATCTTCTCGGCAATCGTTTCTCCCACGCCACTGATAGCGCTTAATTCTTCTTGATTGGCTTTCATTAATTTATCTAGAACGCCAAAGTGCTCCGCCAAGTCCTCGGCCGTTTCCTCCCCCACTTGGGGAATAGAGAGAGCGGTAATAAATCGAGCTAAAGTGACTTTGCGCCGGGAGTGAATAGACTTAATCAATTTTTCGGCGGAGACTTCAGCAAAACGCGGTAAGGCCAATAATTCTTCCTCGGTGAGTTTAAAGATATCGGCATACGTAGTCAGCAATTTATGTTCCAACAAAGCGTCAATTTGCTTTGGTCCCAAACCGGGGATATCAAAAGCGTGTTTGCTGGCAAAATAGTGAAAGCGCCGCGACACTTGAGCGAAGGTGTTTTTATCTACCGCCCGATGGGCCGCCTCACCCGGGAGACGAGCAATCGCACCCACCCCCGGCAAACTGGTGGGAAAAATAAATGGTTTAGAATTCTTTGGTCGCAAGTCTTTCAGTACGGCGATTACGTCCGGGATGATGTCACCCGACTTTTGAATAATCACGGTATCGCCGATTCGTACGTCTAACCTTTTAATCTCATCTTCATTGTGGAGCGTCGCTCGAGCCACGGTTGTGCCGGCTACTTGCACCGGTTTAAGCTCGGCTACCGGGGTAATTGTCCCCTGCCGTCCCACCTGGAGCGAGATTGCCTCCACCATAGTTGTGACTTGCTCCGCCGGGAATTTGAAGGCAATGGCAAAGCGCGGACTTTTTCCCGTATAGCCCAACTTTTCTTGAACAACTCGTTCATTCACCTTCACCACCACGCCATCCAGCCAATAATCTTCTTGCCCTTTTTGCTCCTGCCATTTTTCCCAAAATTTAATCACTCCTTCAATATCCCTCACTTGAGTGAAATGCTGATTAACCTTAAAGCCCAGCTCCTGCAACAATTTTAATTCTTCTCCTTGAGTGGCCGGCAAAGCGAAATCAGCTTGAGCCAAATCATAAATAAAACTATTTAATCTTCTTGCCGCCACAATCTTAGGGTCAAGCTGACGGATGGTGCCGGCGGCAATATTCCGCGGATTAGCGTAGAGCGGCAAGTTTTTCTGCTCTTGGTCTTGATTGATACGCTTAAATTCTCCTTGGCCCATCCAAATTTCCCCTTCCACAATTATGTTTACTGGCCGGCTCAATTTTAATGGAATAGAAGCGATGGTCTTCACATTTTGAGTCACGTCCTCACCCACCAGACCATCACCGCGCGTTGCCGCCGTCTTCAATACCCCCCGCTCATAGGTTAAAACAATTTTAAAGCCATCAATCTTAAGCTCACACACATAAGTTATTTCACCCCCCGCCAATTTCTTCACTCGTTTATCAAAGGCTCTGATATCTGTTTCCGTAAAAGCATCATCAAAGGACCATTGGGCAATAGCATGTTTAACTTTAGTAAAAGCAGGGAGCGGCGCGCCGGAGACGCGCCGAGTCGGTGAATCGGCGGTAATAAACTCCGGATGAGCTTCTTCTAATCGCCGAAGTTCTTCTTCCAATGAATCGTAAGCTTCATCAGAAATCTCGGGTTGGTCTAAAACATGATAGCGATGACGATGATAGTTGATGAGGGTCTTCAACTTTTCAATCCTGGCTTTAGCGTCCATACCTTATTTATCGACTCGATACACCACCCGCTCAATCCGCCGCGGATCATTCACATTCCCGCTTAAAGCATTACACGAGGCATTGTAACCGCTGGAACGGATAACCGTGGTCACTTGAGCGCTCTCGGTCCCCGGATTCTCCACTTGGCGGGAAACGCGAACCGTGGCACAACTGGCCTGACTACTTACCCCATCGGTAATCGGCATAGTGAAGTTAGAAATCAGCCCATTGGGTTCTACTGTCTGGTTCACCTGAAGATTCTCGCCCGAGCAATTGATAATCGGATTAGTCTGGAAGAGTTCGGGCGGTAAATTACTTTGATCGGGCGGGCTAACGGTAATATCGCTCGGCATGCCAAAGACTGGGAACAAGCTGGTATACCAGAAGTAAGCGCATTGCTTGCCGGCATCGGCCGCATAATAGGCAAATTGGGAATTGCGGCCGATGGAAGAGAGAATAATTTGCTTGGTAATTAAATTGATCAAGCTCAAGCCCACGCTTAAAACCACCCCGGAGACGAGGACGGCGTAGAGGAGGACGAAGCCTTTAGATTGTACTTTTTTCCACCTCATATTAATCGGTAATTAAAGTTGAGAGAGTAAATGACCGCGGCACGCCCTTATCGCTCCAACTCACCGTCGAATCTACTTTAGCATCAATAGTAATATCCACATTAGTGCCATTATTTTTAACCGCGATAGATTGAGGCGGACTAATAGTAATCGTCCGAGTGAAAGTGGTGGGGCGAGCGCTAAAATTATCATAACTAAAAATCCCAGTGGCCGTGTCTAAGTAAAGTGGGTCAGTACAACCAGTCACCGGATCACAGGGAGAAGTTTTTAAAGTAAAGTTATCATCGAGAGAAACTTCGCATTTTTTACCGTCAAGACAATTATCTAAACCCGTAAGCCAAGCCTCACGACCAGCGCTATTGTTTAACTCCCGTTGATTGATCACTAACTCCAGTCCTTCTTGAGCCAAGTAAAAAGCGGTAATTTGACTGGCGGCATAATTGGCATCGGCAATCGATTGAGAGATAAGCGACATCGGCCCAATGACGGCAATCAGTAAAATAGAAATGGCAATAAACGCTTCAATCAATGTAAAACCTCTTTCCCTAGAAACCAGCTTAAGTTGTTTAATTTTAACTATCATGGCCGTTGAGAGATGGTGGTTTGTAAAGTGAATTCACTCGCTCCAGCCGCGGTGGTGACTGATCCTTGAATCACAATTCTCGCTAGCGGCCGCTCGCCATTCTTCACATAGAAATCAAGCCGCGAGACATTCACTTGAGTAGCGACGATCGGTTCAAAAGCGCTGCCATTTTCTGATTTTAAAATTGTCCCCCCACTTGCATCTTGAGCAAATTTATACTTCACCACATCGCCATTATCCGCCAAGAAGGCAATTGTCTGACTGGGTGCGGTCGGACAATCATGAGTCACACCAGCGGCCACGTCATCATCTTCCAGACAGCTATAATTATTACCCTCTCTAATCTTAAGGACGATACTCTCCATGGCAAAGTTTAAGTTATCAATATTATTACGAATGGCTTGAGAGCGCCGACTGGCCTCGGTAAAAGAGGTAAAGGCACTGGTGGTAATAAACGCCACCACAATAAAAAGCGACACCGCCACCATAATTTCAATGAGAGTAAATCCCCCCTGTTCTGGTTTAAACTTCATGGTTGATTAGTTTTAGCCTGATTAGCCGGATTTTCAGCCGTAATTTGACCATTGTTCCAAATAGCCACCACTCGATAATCGCTGCCGTCGGGTGAACTAATAATGACGTAAGCGGTATTGTGATTACAACCAGATAAATCACAAATACTTGGCTCAGGGAAAGGTCGGGTATAAACCACATCAATGATCTGATTGGTCTTAACACAATTGCTCACACTATCCACGCACAAATCAGTGATTTTAAAATTGCCGTCCAACAAATATTTATCTAAACATTCTGTCTCTTGACCAGTTTTATTACAATCAGCGCCAAGATCATAGGCTTTATTAGTATTAGCATCAGCAAATAAGACAAAGTCTTTAGCTGGCCCATCAGTTAATTGGAAGTGAATGCCATATGACGGATAAGTATCACCACTCACTCGCGTGGCTGTGCCATACACTTGAGCCTCACGTATAGCCAAAGCCATTTCTTGAGCGGTTAAATCAAGCGAAGCCCGGTTGCGGAAGGTGGGTAAATTGGCAAGGACAATCCCGGTAACCGTAACAAAAATGGCCGTTACCACGATCATCTCCAACAAAGAGAAGCCGCTTTGCTGATTAAGTTTAAAATTTTTATAACGGAATGACATTTAAATTAAAGATAAGGACAAGCAATAAGCCAATGACCAGAAACGGCGCGAAGGGTAATTCACTCTTCAAGGTAAAGTAATGATCTAATTTCTTCAGCTTAAAACGACTGGCAAGCAAGAGAAGAAGACCGATAATCGCCCCGAGCCAGAAACCAGTTAAAAGCGCCGTCAAACCTTTGGCTAATCCCAGTAAGGTGCCGATACCAAAGGATAGTTTAGCATCGCCTAAACCAATCCACCGGCCGCCCGAGAGTCGCCATAAACCCCAAAAAGCCAAGAAGAAAATCCCGCCCGTTAACAGGCTATGGAGAAAACCAATAACGAGCAAAGCGAGCGACCCGGTAACCAAGGCGTGGAAAATCGGCGCGAGCAAACCCACCACGCCAAAGTAAAACACTAATTCATCGGGAATGATCTGATGATGAATATCGTAAACTGTGATCACCACTAAGAGGCTAGCCGCCACCGCCATAAGGAGAAACTCAATCGGTGAGCCACTAAAACGCCACCACAAAAGAGCAAAAATAATTCCCGTTAATAACTCTACCACCGGATACTGATAACTGATTTTAGAACCGCAATAACGACAGCGGCCGCGAGTGCTGATAAAGCTCACGATGGGGATAAGATCAATCGGTTGGAGCGTCGCTCGGCACGAGAGACAGCGCGAGCGGCCGTGGAGGGTCTCGCCAGTGTGATAACGTAATATCACCACGTTTAAGAAGCTACCGATGATGGTCCCTAAAACAAAGGTAAAAATATAGCCAATAAGCGCCAACATAGTATAAGTAATTATAACACAAAACCCCCCGGCCCTAGGGCCGGGGGGTTTTAGTTACTTCACCTTAATTAACTACAAACCGTGGCTGAACCAAGAGTCGCCGATTCTTCTTTGGAAGCACCGGTGCTATCTACACACCAGAACTTACTGGCATCGCTCTTGTAAGTAGCATCAGCCGCCCAAGCCGCCGCGCTGTCATTACAAACTCCCCCGCCATTACCAGCACTATTAGCCGCAGTATGACCAGAAGCAATACCACCGGCACCAGTACAAACACCAGCATAAGAGTTGCCATTGGAATCGTAATAAAGCTCAGCTTGCGCTCGGAGATTAGTTAAGTTAGCCTTAACCGCCGCGTCTGAAGCCTTGCTCCGCGCCGTATTAAGCGAGGACAACACAATCCCTGAGAGAATACCGATGATGGCAATCACCACCAAGAGTTCAATGAGGGTAAAACCTTTTTTATACATAAATGACTTTAAAAACTTTTAAAAATAACGATTATTCGACCTTACTATTATTAAGTCCTTACATTATAGAACCCCTATAAACTGGATGCAACATTGTAAATTGGCACTAAGACCGAGGTTAAGAGAAGCCCCACGCCCAAACCTAGGACCACAATCATTACCGGCTCAATCAAACCGACTAGAGTATCCACCTCATTATTAACCTCCCGTTGATAGAAGCGAGCCACCGTACTTAAGACAAAGCCCAATTTCCCCGACTCTTCACCGACTTTAATCATTTGGATCATAATCCCCGGGATCTCGGGGTAGCGAGCGAAGGCATCAGACACACTACTCCCCGATTTAATCGCTTCGGCGGAAGTAAGAAGGATATTGCGATAAACTTGATTCCCCACCACCTCGGCCGTTACTTCTAGTGCTCGGACCATCGCTACTCCCGAGGTCAACATCGTATTTAAGTTATCGGCAATCCGCGAGAGATATAACTTCTTATATAAATTAGAAACGTAAGGCACTTCCAGTTGGAAACGCGACCACGAGGCTTTACCGGCTTGGGTGGGAATATAGCGCCAGAGGAAAAAAGCGATCACTAAAATAAAAAGAAGAAGGAATGGCCAATAAGCGGCGAGAAAATTACTGGCGCCAATGACAATCTTGGTATAAATAGGCACGTCCTGACCACTCTCTAAGAGAATCGCCGAGAGCCGCGGAATGACGAAGATAAGCATTAAGACCATTACCACAATAAATGACGCCACCACGAAGGCGGGGTAAATAAGAGCGTTTTTGGCTCGAGAGACCAATTCATAAGACCGCTCTAGGTGATCAGCAAGAAAGGTAAACGTCTCTGATAACTTGCCCGATTCTTCCCCTGCTTTAACCATACTCACGTAAAAAGTGGAAAAGACGTCCGGATGTTTAGCCATCGCCGCGGAAATCGCGATACCACCCTTCACATCATCAGTGATTCCCGTCAAAGCCTCTTGCAGAATCGGATTGCTACTTTCTGAAGCGAGTAGGCGGAAAGTGGAGAGAACCGAGACTTTAGCCTCGAACAAAGTGGCAATTTGTCGTGAGAGAATGACTACATCACTTGTCTTGACCCGAGAGAAAAGTTTAATTTTACGATTTAAATTCCACCATTTAGTCCCACCACTCTCTTTAATATTAAGAATAATCAAACCCCGCCGTTGGAGCGAAGCAATGGCTAAATCTTCAGTTGGCGCTTCAATCGCCCCATCTTGGCGGACTCCCTCGCGACTAGTGGCTTGATAATTAAAAATCATAAAAAATTTACATTAGACGATCGAGAACTTTAGGATTAAGGGAATAACGATAAGCATTCTCGGCGGTAATCTCACCCCGTTGAACTAAATCAACTAAAGAATGATTAAGGTCAATCATTCCCGCTTCTGCCCCCGTTTCAATAATCACATCAATCTCGGCGGTCCGACCCTCCCGGATTAAGTTAGACACGGCCGTATTATTAATTAACAATTCATAAGTAGGGACAAGGCCACCGGAAACCCGCGGGACCAAGCGCTGGGAGAAAATCCCCAATAAGCTGGCCGCGAGCTGAACTCGGATCTGCTCTTGCTGACTGGCCGGGAAAGTATCAATAATCCGATCAATAGTCTGGG
>JAHFNY010000006.1:10555-33145 GCA_023267075.1 Candidatus Vogelbacteria bacterium | reverse complement strand
GTCGGGGTAACGATGGAGGAGAGTCACACTTCTCGCATAGGCCAGGAGTTGGGCCGCCGATTCAAAGCCGGCATTACCCCCGCCGATCACCGCCACATCTTGATCGGCAAAGAGCGGCCCATCACAAGAAGCGCAGTAAGTGAGACCCTTCTGATCAAATTCGGCCGCGCCAGGGATATTAAGCTTGCGGCGCCGCCCGCCCGTGGTAATGAGCACCGTTTTCGTTTCAAATTGCTCACCTGATTCTAAAGTAATAGTGAAAATTTTTTCTTTCGGTCCTACTTTGCTTACTCGGCCGGTTTTAAGTTCTAAGACTTCACCAGCGACGTGGCGCAAGTGCCGCTCTAACTTCTTAGCTAAATCTTCTCCGGAGATGCTGGTTTCACCTAGCCAATTCTCAATGGTGGGTGAGACAACGGATTGTCCGCCAAATTCCGCGGCAATGAGGAGAGTTTTCAACTCCTTCCGGGCGGCGTAGACGCCGCCCGCGGCGGCGGCGGGGCCGCCGCCGATGATAATAAGATCGTAGATCATTATTTAAATTTAATTAAAAATTATTTTTTAGAGCGGCGGAGGAAGGCAGGGATGCTGGACCAATCATCGTCATCGTCTGATTCATCAGTAGTGGGTTTAGGTTTATCCGCCGGTTTAATATCGCGCTTGGGCGCTTCTTCCGGTTTAGCGGTGGGAGCGGGACTTTTGTCTTCTTTCCCCTCAAGGCCAAAAATGTTGCCGGCTTTTTTCTTCCCCCCATATCCTTCAGGGAAGCCGCAAGCAATGACGGTAATTTTAATTTCACCCTTCTTCAGCTTATCATCGCGGATGGCACCGAAAATTACTTTAGCATCAGAGTCAATGGAATCGGTAATGACTTTGGCCGCTTCTTGAATTTCAAACATCGTTAAGTCCTCGCCACCGGCAATGGTAAAGAGCACGCCCTTCGCTCCTTCAATCGAGAGATCAAGCAGGGGAGAGTTAATCGCAGCTCGGGCGGCCTCGGTGGCTCGATTCTCACCATTAGCCGAGCCAATACCCATTAAGGCCGAGCCGGCATTTTGCATTACCGCGCGGATATCGGCGAAGTCAACGTTAATGATACCGGGGATAGTAATGATGTTGGAAATGCCTTCCACTGCTTGACGCAAGATCTCATCGCACATTGAGAAGGCAGAACTAGCGGTAGTATCTTTAGTAATGACGGACAAAATTCTGTCGTTTGGGATGACGATAATCGCGTCCACTTCTTTCTTTAATTCCTCAATCCCGGCTTCGGCAATAGCTAAACGTTGCTTGCCTTCAAAGAAGAAGGGTCGAGTGATCACGGCAATAGTTAGGGCGCCTTGTTCCTTTGCCACTTTAGCAATAATCGGCGTGGCCCCAGTGCCGGTGCCACCACCAAAGCCACCGGAAACAAAGACCATATCCGCCCCTTTAATGACATTCTGAATATCTTCTAAACTTTCTTCGGCCGCTTTCTTGCCCACTTCCGGATCCATCCCGGTACCAAGACCGCGGGTTAAATTCTTGCCAATGTGAATTTTCTTTTCGGCACCAGAGTGGTGGAGGTGCTGGGCGTCAGTGTTCATGGCAATAAATTCTACCCCGCGGACTTTAGATTCCACCATGTGATTAACGGCATTGGTTCCGGAGCCACCGACTCCGATCACCTTGATTCTCGCAAATGATTCAATCTCGGGCATAATTTTTGGCATACCAGGATACTAGCAGAAAGGTCATAAGCGGGCAACTAGGGTAAAAACTCTTTTAAATACTTAAGTAATCCCTGGGCCACCTTCTTACCATTAACGGCAATGGGCTCCTCGCTATCACCAAAGAGGGTTAAGCCATAGGCCACGGCCCACGCTGGATCTTTAATCTGATTCTTGTGATTATTGCCTAATTGCTCGGCGGCGGTGCGAGCGGGGAGTTTAAGATAATCACGAGCGAGGGTTTCAATTCCACCCACACTGGCCCCGCCCCCAGAGAGAATGACGCCAGCCGGGAGTAAACCAGAGCGGCCCAGCTTTTTTAAATGACCTTCAATATATTCAAAAATATCGGAAAGCCGGGCTTCAATAATCTCGTCCAATTTTCTTCGGGTGGCAGCAGTATCGGCCTCACCCTTCTTCACTCGCTCTGCTTCTTCTAGCGGAATTTTTAAACCCAAAGCAATGTCATTAGTGATATTGGTTGAACCGACGGGGAAGACTTGCATTGAGAGCGGTAAACCTTCTTCAAACACAGCGACGGAAGTGGTTTGCGAGCCAATGCTAATTAAAGCCACGCCAGCCGTTTTCTGAATCTTAGACAAGACGACCAAACCACCAGCGAGTGGTGAAGCCACAATATCATCCTCGCCCACTTCTACTCCGGCTGCTTCCACTGCTTGAATGAGGTCTTTTAAGTGTTGTGAGCTATAAGAAATAAATAATCCTTTCACTTCCAATTTACTCCCTTTCATCCCTTCCGGCCGACCATAGACCTTTTTCCCATCCAATTTAAACGAGAGGGGAAAGCGGTGAATCACGGTTCGATTGCTTGCGTCGGGGATGGTGGCCGCCGCGGCGTCTAAGGCCCGATTGATATCGATCTCACCCACTTCTAAATCCCCGCGAGCCACCGCGGTGCTCCCTTCCGCTGTTTTAGATTCTAATGATACCCCGCCTACACCGAGGACCACGCGGCGGATTTTAGTCTTTACCACTTTCTCGGTTTCTCGAATTGCTTCGGCAATACTGTCTACCGCTTCTTCCAAATTAACGATAAATCCTTGACGGATGCCGCGGCTTGGCCGGCGGATCATGGCTAAAACCGCGCCAGCTGGTGGCGCGGTTTTAGCTTCCGTGATGATAACGCGGATAGCGCTGGAACCAATATCAAGACCGACGATTATTTTTTTCATGACGAGCGGAAAAACGCTTGAGAAGGCTGCGTTCTTTCCGCTCCATTGTACTACCGTGAGCCAATCCTTTCAAATGAAGGAGGCCGTGGATAAAGAGATAAAGGAAGTCTGACCGCTCCACCACCGCTGGAGTAATGAAGATCTCGCCGTTTTTAGGTCCAAGGGGGAAAGCGAGCACGTTGGGGACGTAACTCTTGCGCCGATACTTTTTATTTAACGCTTGACTGGTTTTAGGCAAGGCAAAGACGAGCGAGAGTTCATATTTATTACCCAAAACGGCCGTGGCCACTTTGGACCACGGCACTTTTGGCAGCTTAACTTTAGTTTGATTTTTTAGGTCGAACAACATCGCGGATCTGACCCAATTTGTAAGCCCGTTGATAGGCGGCTTGCTTGCCCAAGCGCTTTAAGGCGTCGGTTTTCTTTTTTAAATCAGATTTAGACCGTTCAGCAAAGCGGTTGCGGCGAGTCTTCTTGACCAAGCCTAAAGATTGCACCCGCTTAGAAAAACGGCGCAATAAATTGGCATTGGACTCGGCTCCAGCCTTCTTAACTTCAGCAACAATCATGATGACTACCTTAGCACAAGCTCTCTATCTTGGCAATTACTTCTGGGTCTTCTTTAAATATTCAGCCAAGTCGGCAATTTTGACTGTGTCTTGAGAGCGATTGTCCATGTTGCGGACAATGACTGTGCCTTCGAGCGCTTCTTTCTGTCCCAAGATTACGGTGAAGGGGACGCCCATCTTCTCGGCCATGGCCAGTTGGACGCCAATAGAATCTTTCACAATGGACTGGGCCATGGGGATTTTGGCTTGGCGCAATACCTCAATCACTTCCATACTCTTAAGTTTGGCATCAAAGGACAGTTGAATGAAGAAGACCTTGGGCTTCTTCACAATCCGCGGCATAATTTTACTTTTATCGGCGAGCGGTACCACGCGATCCACACCAATCGACACACCCACCGCACCAGTATCCTTCTTAAACCCAAGCGTTTTAGCCAAGTAATCATAGCGGCCACCGCCAGCGATGGAGAGCGGCTTCTTCTCTTCTTTTTTTTCTGTTCCAACTTCGGCTTCAGGTATTGGGGCGGGTGTAGTCATAATCTCAAACACGGTTCGGGAGTAATAATCAAGGCCCCGGACCAGGGTGTTATCAATGGTGTACTCAATATTCATCATCGTTAAGTACTCCAAGACTTCTTTAAAGTGTTCTTTACACGCGCCGCATAAATAACTAATAGACTCCGGTGCCTTCTCTTTAATCGGTTGGCAACCCGGGGTTTTACAATCCAGCACGCGCAGGGGATTATCCTTGAGCCGTTCCCGGCAGTCGGGGCAAATTTCCTTCAAATGCTTTTTATAATAAGCGAGGAGATCACGGCGGAAGTTGGTCCGACACTCGGTATCGCCAATGGAGTTAACGGCAATGGTCAAATTTTCCAGCCCCACTTCTTCTAAAATGGTTTTGGTAATGGCAATCGTCATGGCGTCAGCAATGCTCTTCTTGGTGCCAATAATTTCTAGCCCAAATTGCCAGAACTGGCGATAGCGGCCGGCTTGCGGATTCTCGTGGCGGAAGCAAGGACCGTAATAATAGAGCATTACCGGTTGAGGCCAAGCTTGCATCCCGTTCTCACTATAAGCCCGCATTACCGCGGCGGTGTACTCTGGCCTTAAGGCCAGATGGTCACCGCCGCGGGTCCGCAAGGTATACATCTCCTTCTTCACAATATCCGTTTCTTCTCCCGCGCCGCGGGCAAAGAGCTCGGCTTTCTCCAGCACTGGTGTTTCAATTGGTTTAAAGCCGTAATACAAGGCTACTTCCGCGGCCCGCTCGGCTAGTCCCTGATATAAATATAATTCATCACCAATTAAGTCGCGCATACCTTTAACGCTTTGGAAGGGGGAGTTGGGATTAGAATCTTTATTTTTACTCATAATTTTTTATCAAAATAATTTAAATTAACAGGCCAATTTTGTTGGGTGGGAATAAGCGGACGAGGGCCCGGCCGGTAATTAAATTAGCCGGCAAGACACCCCAGACCCGCGAGTCTAAACTCACCGGGCGATTATCACCCAGGACAAAGTATTCACCCGCTTTTAGCGTTTTAGTGGTAACCGCGGCGGCGAAGGGGACAGCATATGGTTCAGACAATTTTTCTACTGTGCCATCAACTTTAGTAATAAAAGTGCCGGCCGCGCCCACGCGCACCGTCTCGCCGGGTAAACCAATCACGCGCTTAATGAAAAACTTGGCCGGATCATTGGGATAGCGGAAGACAATCACCTCATCTCGGGCCGGCGGGCGGAATTGATAGGTCAGCTCGTCAATAATTAAATAATCACCATTCTTATAGGTCGGATCCATAGACGTGCCGGAGACAATGAAGGGTTGAGCCACATACGCGCGGACGGGGATGACAATAACGAGAGTAACCAGGGCAAATTTAATGATTTCCCAAGCGCTTGAGGATTTGTTTTCCGGCGGCATGGAGGTCATAATATCATGTATAATGAAATCTATGAAATGGGTCATCGTGGGTCTGGGCAATCCCGGTAAGGAGTATGAGGGCACGCGGCATAATACTGGCCGCGAGGCTGTGTTTTATTTAGCCAAAGAATTGGGGAAGAAGAAGGACGTAGTCTTGCTGACGCCTGATACGTTTATGAATAAGTCCGGCCAGGCCGTGAAACCGTTAATCAAGAGTAAAACTGCGGCTGGGAGCTTAGTGGTGCTCCGCGATGATTTGGACTTGCCGCTGGGGCGGATAAAAATGACCTTCAATCGCGGCGCGGGCGGGCACAAGGGTGTGGAGTCAATTAAGCGAGCCGTGGGGACGGAAGCGTTTATTCAACTTAAAATTGGCATCTCACCCACGACCCCGAATGGCAAGATTAAAAAGCCGGTTGGTGAGATGACGGTGCAAAAATTTATTTTAAGCAAATTTAAACCAGCCGAAGTGGCGATCTTAAAAAAGTTGCATAAAAAAATCGCGGTTGGTCTTAACCTACTTTTGCAAGCTGGTCGCGACGCCGCGATGAATGAGTTGAATACTCATTAACAAAAAAATTTTTGTAAAGAAAAAACCGGCAAGCCTGGAGATGACTTGCCGGTAAGATGTACACATTAACGGAACGGAGGGTCGTCGAGTATTCGCATTTGCGTTTCCTCGGTTGGCCGGCGTACGCGCCGTCAGGAGTTGGCCGTAATCAAATTAAAAATGGAATTTTCCATCGCAAGAAAACGTGCCGTCATATCTCAACTCACCCCCTTCCATTCCCTGTTGTTTTCCTAAATAAAAAGAACAAAATTAACTTACTGAAGTAGCTTAGCATAACCACAAATAAAAGTCAACCCCGTTAGAGGTTTACCTCTAACGGGGCCAAGTGTCTTAATCAAAAAATGGCTCTATTGAGCCATTTTTTAGATAAAGCTAAATAATGATTTTATTCTGTTGCGGGCACAGTTACCGGCTCGCGGAAGTTGAGCGTCATCTTCTGATTCTTGGCGTCAAAGACGTTAATGGTGAAGGGGTAATTGCGCCCCAAGACCAAGCTCTGACGTAAATCATCTTCATTTTTGAATTCAGAAATGTGGACCAGTCCCGCTACCCCTTCTTCAATCGAGACGAGCGCGCCGTGCTTATTGTATTTAATTACCACCCCTTCCACTTTATTGCCCGGGGCGTACTTCTTCTCCGCTTCTACCCATGGATTAGGTTTAAGTGCTTTAATGGACAGTGAAATTTTACCATCCTTTACTTCAATCACTTTAGCTTTAACCACATCGCCCACTTTATAACGCTCGCGTGGATTCTCTACCAAGGCCCAATCCATTTCAGAAATGTGGACGAGGCCCTCCAAGCCTTCTTCAATCTTCAAGAAAATGCCAAAGTCTACCGCCCCCGTGACCACGCCCTCTACCACATCACCCAGCTCATATTTCTCCACAATTGCCCGGCGGACTTTAGAATCAGCCGTCTTCTCGGAGAAAATAAGTTTACCTTCCTTCGGATCAGCGGTGATAATGGTGACGGTCAAGGTAGTCCCTTTGAGTTTATCCAGCTCGTCCATAATCTTGTCTTTATCACCATCGGGGACGCGGGGATAATGCTCGCCCGAGAGTTGGGAGGCGGGGATGAAGCCTTCAACCCCATTCCACTCCAAGATTAAGCCGCCCTTGTTAGAATCTTTCACCACCAAGTCAAACGGGGTTTTGGCTTTAATCGCCTTCTCGGCTTCATTCCAAACAATGGCTTGCTTGGCTTCCTTCAGCGAGAGCTCCATATAACCGCGCTCGCCGTCGGGGTCCACCACCTTGGCGGTAACGGTGTCGCCAATATTAATCTTCTTAATAATGTCACGGGCGTTTAAATACTCGCGGCCAAAAATAAGGCCGGTACCAAAGGGCGCAACCTCCACATATAAGGCTAACTTCTCCTTAGCGATTACAATTCCTTCCACCAAAGCGCCAACTTCGGGCTGGGCGGGGGAACTCTTCACTATTTCTTCCATCGCGCTTAACGGCGCATTAGTAGTCACAACTTTTTCCATACAATACTTCTGTCTTGTTTTTATCCCACTTAAAGCGGGACCCAACTTCCTCCATAACACTTCGGAACATTGGGGCTATTAAATAATGCTCGTCAGTCTATCTTATTTGTCGCTAATTGACAAGGGGGCATCAATCTGGTTGGATGGGAATAGTCCGCTACCAAGCGGCAGGGTACCTTAACAACGCCTCTACCAAGGGGCAACAAGGAGAAGAACGATGGATAGAGAAGAAATGATGAGACGATTTGGATCTAAAATTAGGAAAACTGCTAGTGGGTTAAATCCACTAATTTATGATGATCAAACGACTCTGGAGAATCGCAAACTGGATCACTTGTTTGATATGTTTGATCAGACTAACAGTTACAGGACTGTCTGTTCTATCTGTAAGGAGATAAAACGTCGTTCGTCGATGTTCAGTACTATCGATGGCAAGAAAAATATTCTTTCTGATGATCAATTGGTGTGGCTTGAAACTAGAATCATTGATTATTGGACTGAATATATTGCAGGTGAAATGTTTAACCTACTAGAGTCCTACCTATTTTGGAAAGTACCTTCAGGAAGAGTTTCTCGGACCCTCAAGTTCTCGATCCAGATTGCTGCTATTCAAACCGAAAAATACCCGGTCTGGGGCAATGAATTCTCTAAGTTGATTTTTAATAGAATCAGGATTTTGCCTTCTATGGCGGGTGAGATCGTGGCGGAATGGCTACATAGCGGATTTAATTCAGACGCAGATGTTGTTTACTCGCTGATTAAGTTTTCGGAGATAGTTTTGACATCTGTATCAAAGGATCAATATAGAGATGTGGAATGGCAAGCGGCGGAAAGGTTATTAAACTTCTTTTTCATCTTCGGTCATTTGCTTCCGAAAGAAAGTTTTCTCCCGATATTTGGGATGGTAAAATCGGTTCATCATTTACACCGATCGGAGCAGATTAAACCGTCAAGAGTAGACCACAACACGAATGTCCGGTTTCTCTGTCGGAAGAATTTGGCTGTTCTTACCGAAGTGGTTGAGCAATTAGGACTTTGATTTTTACCCCGTCTCGCTATGCGAGACGGGGTTTTCTTTAAATTTAGATTTTTTAGTATATTCGGTATAACTACGATCGTAGATAAATGGTATATTCTTTATTTGACAAGCCTAAACTTTAAGCGTAGTTTAGGGTCAAACCTTGGTCTTACTATAAATTGGGAAGGGGGTGATTGCTTTGAGTAAGGATCGCATGCAAGACTTTTTCGACTTGGTTGTATCTAGTTGGCCGTTTGAGCCTTCAAAGTACCCAGCTTTAGCAAAGTTGTCTGAAGCTGAACAAAAGCTCTTTGTTTCTGGGCACATTATGCATCATGTCAATAAATCGAATGGTGTCATAAGCGGGCTGATCGAAAATAGTGAACACGGATGTGAGCTTAATGTTACGGAACGTCACCAGTTGATAGAGGCGATTCGTAAACAATTTATCAACTTTGCCCGGTTGGCCGATCTCTACGACCTTAATCCTGAGCGTATTTTTAGAACAACAAAAGCTTGGGTTGAAATGGAGAAAAAGGCGGAAGAAGCTCAGGTGTTAGGGACGTCAGCTTCTGGAGATGAGGATCGCGATTTCGGTTTTTTCTAGACCCAAGCCCCACGTTCATTCATGAACGTGGGGCTTTCTTTTTACCTCAGAATTTGGTAAAATAGGGTGATGGTAATTAGTTATTTTGGTCTCGCCATGGTTAAACTCCAGGCGGGGGATATAGTGGTGGCGCTTAATCCTATCGGCAAGGGGAGCGCCGCTAAAGCGGCCCGCTTTGGCGCTGATCTTGCCCTCGTCTCGCTCAATCATCCCGATACTAATGGCGTGGCGGAAGTAACTTATGGCGAGAAAACGCCGTTCATCATTGATGGCCCCGGTGAATATGAAGCGAGTGGTTTGTTTGTAGAAGGTCTCGCTAGTACCGGTCCGAAGGGTCTTGTTAATACTATTTACGCGTTGAACTTTGATGGGATGAAAGTAGTGCACTTAGGCGCGCTCGCCAGTGCCGATTTACCGGCCGCCACAATTGAAGAGTTGGACACGATTGATATATTATTTGTCCCGATTGGTGGCCAAGCCCTCGCCCCTAAAGATGCCGCTAAGCTAGCGGCCAGTTTGGAACCAAAGATTATTATTCCTCTCGCTTTAAACGGCGATAAGAGTGAAGAAACGCTCAAGCAATTTTTGAAAGAGGCCGGCTCTAAGAATCAAACGCCGGTAGATAAATTAACTTTGCGCCGGAAGGAGTTGGACGGTAAAGAGGGTGAAGTCGTTATCCTTAATCATGATTAAACTGATAGAAAATTTACGATCTAAACCCGAGCCAGTGCGCAAGCAAGTGGTAGTGTGGACGGCAGGTTTACTGACTGTTTTTATCTTTTTCATTTGGCTTACCCGGCTTACTCCGCAAACGGTAACCGTGCCAGAAGCTCAAGCCGTAGTGGCGGCCGAGCAAACGCCCGGGCCGTTGTCGGTGTTTGTCGGATTTATTAGCGCTGATTTAGAACAAGTAGGCCATGGGGCCAGAATTATTTATGACCGAATCAGATAATAAAAAAGCTAAACCCGAGCATCAGAATATTATCCCCGTCTCCATTGTGAAGGAGATGAAGGATTCTTATCTTGATTACGCCATGAGCGTGATTGTGGCTCGGGCCCTGCCCGATGTCCGCGATGGCTTAAAGCCAGTTCACCGGCGCATCCTTTTCTCCATGCACGAGCTGGGTTTAACGGCCTCGGCTAAATTCCGTAAGTCGGCGACGGTAGTGGGAGATGTGCTGGGTAAGTATCACCCGCACGGCGATGCCGCGTGTTATGAGGCCATGGTCCGCTTGGCTCAAGACTTTTCCATGCGCTACCCGCTCGTCGCCGGTCAAGGTAACTTTGGTTCCATTGATGGCGACTCGGCGGCGGCGATGCGGTACACCGAGGCCAAGATGAGCCGCCTAGCCGGAGAACTCCTCGCCGATATTGAGAAGGAGACGGTAGAATTTATTCCTAATTATGACGGGGTGCGGGTAGAGCCAACGGTTTTACCGGCTAAAGTACCCAATTTATTATTGAATGGAACGCTCGGTATTGCCGTGGGTATGGCGACGAAGATTCCGCCGCATAATCTTGGTGAATTATTAGACGCTTTGAATCATTTAGCCGATAATCCGGAAGCGACCACCGAAGATCTTTTAGAATACGTGAAGGGGCCCGATTTCCCCACTGGCGGTTTAGTCTTTAATGAAGCGGATATTCGCCATGCCTATGCTTCTGGCCGCGGCGGAGTGCTTACCCGCGGCGAGGCCGAGATTGTGGAGGGTAAGACCGGCCATTTCCAAATTATTATTACTTCCATTCCGTATCAAGTTAATAAATCAGAATTGATTATTACCGTTGCCGATTTAGTGAGAGATAAAAAGTTGGAGGGGATTCGCGATATCCGCGATGAATCGACTAAAGATATTCGGATTGTGGTGGAGCTTAAAGCCGGCGCTCATCCGCAGAAAATTTTAAACGCCCTCTATAAACACACCGCACTGGAGACGATGTTCCACTACAATATGCTTGCCCTGATTGATGGCGTACCGCGACTTTTAACTCTGAAAGGAATTTTAGAAGCCTTTTTAAGTCACCGGCAAGAAATTGTTACCCGGCGGACGCGCTTTGACTTGCGCAAGGCGGAGGATCGCGAGCATATTTTGCTGGGCTTAAAGAAAGCGCTGGATCATATTGATGAAATTATTAAGACGATTAAAAAGTCTAAAGATACGGAAGAAGCCCAAAAGAATTTGATTAAAGGTTTTGACTTTAGTCCGATCCAAGCCACGGCGATTCTGGAGATGCGCTTGCAGAAATTGGCTGGGCTAGAGCGGCAGAAGGTGGAAGATGAGTTGAAGGAGAAGCAAGCGCTGATTAAAGAGTTGAAGGGGATTTTAGCCGACCCGAAGAAAGTCTTGAAGATTATTAAAGATGAGTTTACTGAACTGAAAGAGAAGTATGGTGATGAACGTTTAACTAAAGTTGTTTCCGGCGGAGTGAAGGAGATTAAAGCCGAAGATTTAGTCCCGGAGAAGGAGAATGTGTTAGTGGTTACCGCCGGTGGTTATGTGAAGCGGACTGACCCGGCCGAGTATAAAGCTCAAAAGCGTGGTGGGGTAGGAGTAATTGATCTGGATATGAAGGAGGAAGACTTTGTCACTATTTTCCTCACCGCCAATTCGCACGCTGATCTTCTTTTCTTTACCGACAAGGGTAAAGCTTATCAAATTAAAATGTATGACTTACCAGAAGGGAAGCGCGCGACCCGGGGCAAATCCTTGGCCAATTTCCTCTCGATCTCGGCCGATGAGAAGGTAACGTCAGTTCTCGCTTTGCCGAAAGAATTGAAAGCGGTAGATAAATTGTCGCTGATGATGGTGACTAAACAAGGTGTGGCCAAGCGCGTGGCGGCCAAGAGCTTTGCCGATGTCCGGCGCAGTGGCATTATTGCGATTAAACTTTCTGCTGGTGATGAATTGCTGTCAGTAGTACCGGTACAAAAAGATGATGAGGTTATTTTGGCCTCGCAAGCGGGGCAAGCGATTAGATTTAAGGAAAGTGACATTCGCGAGATGGGCCGGACGGCGGCTGGCGTGCGGGCGATGAAGTTAAAGAAGACTGATACTCTGGTTGGCGCGGACGTTATTACTAAAGATAATACCGGTGCGGGAGAATTCTTGGTGGTGATGGAAAATGGCTATGGTAAAAAGACTAAACTTAAAGAATATAAAGTGCAGAAGCGGGGTGGCTCGGGGATTAAAACCGCTCAAGTGACGGCTAAAACGGGCAAGCTAATGGCCAGTCGGGTTATTGCCGAGCAAACGGAGACGGTAGCGATTTCTAAAAATGGCCAAGTCATCCGCACCGGCCTCGCGGAGATCTCCTCGCTCGGCCGGTAAACGCAAGGCGTTCGGATTATGAAATTGCGACCAGGGGATAAAATCGCGTCGCTTACTTGTCTTTAATATATTATAATAAGGGCAATGCCCTTTGCTGATCCGGTGCAAGCCGTTCAATATTTAGGTTTTGACGGGCCGATGACGCTCGCCGATTTTGGCGCTGGTACTGGCGCTTATTCTTTACTTTTAGCCCGGCGTTTAAATTTGGGCAAGGTCTATGCTATTGAGATCCAGCCCGAGGTTTTAGGTCGCTTAGCGGCAGAGGCCAGAGAACAAAGTTTAGATAATATAGAAGTTATTTGGGGTGATGTGGAGAAAATGGGGGGCAGTCAACTCGCTGACGGCGCGGTGGATGGAGTCCTTATTAGTAATTTATTATCTCAAGCTAAAGCTTTATATACGTTGGCGCTTGAGGCAGCCCGAGTCTTGCGACCAGGAGGGCGAGTAGTGATTATTGATTGGCAAGATTCTTTCGGCGGTTTAGGTCCACACCCTAGTGAAGTAGTGACGGCCTTAGCGGCGGAGCAAATCTTTGGCGGAGCCGGTTTCCGACCGACCGGAGAATTTTCTCCAGGAGCTCATCATTGGGGACGTTATTTTAGAAAAGGCGCATGAAGACCAGCAACTTTCAAATTGTCATTTTAATTATCTTTGGCGTCGCCATTGTCTTGGGCGTGTTGCTCTTTGCTGGGATTATCCCAGGTTTCCGCTCCACGGCGGGGGGAACTGGTGGCAAGATTACGGTCTGGGGTACGCTCTCGGCTGATGATCTCCAGCCCTTTCTCGCTAGCTTCAATCAGAAGTATCGCGACAGTTACACTTTAAATTATGTGGAGCGCCCAACAGCGAGCTTTGAAGCGGATTTAGTCAATTCGATTGCCAGTGGCCAGTCACCCGACCTTGTTTTCTTCCCGCAAGATCTAATTGTGAAAGATGCTAATAAATTTTTGCCGTTTACCGCGAGTGATATTTCTACTCGTGACTTTAAAAACAATTTCATTCCCGCTGGTGAGATTTATTTAAATAATCAAGGTGCTATTGGCTTGCCGGTGTTGGTTGATCCACTGGTCTTATATTGGAATCGGAGCTTGTTTGCGGCGGCGGGCGTAGCCTCGCCGCCTAAAGTCTGGAGCGAGGTGGTAACGGGTAGTGCCGGCATTTTGGGTAAATTAACTTTATTTGATCCCAAGAACGCTATTGTCCAAAGTGCCATCCCACTTGGTGATCCGGCGAACGTGGATCACTTTAAAGAAATTTTAGCGACCCTGATGATGCAAGCGGGGAGTCCGATTGCTACTGTTGATGCGAATGGTTATCACGCCGCGCTGTCTTCTAGTCAAATCAGTGTTCAATCACCGGCGCAAGCGGCACTCGATTTTTTTATTCAATTTGCTGATCCGGCTAAGACTACTTACACTTGGAATCGCTCCTTACCCTCATCACTTGAAGCTTTTTCCGGTGGACTCTCGGCGATGTATTTAGGTTTTGCCAGTGAGTGGCGGCATATCCGTGATAAAGCACCACTGATCAACTTTGACGTGGCGATTGTGCCCCAGCGCGATCGCTCGCGCGAGGCGGCCTTCGCCAATGTCCTCGCGCTCGCGGTGCCGCGGACCTCAACTAAGGCGGCTACTGCCAAGCAAGTAGCAATCCTCATTGCCAATGGCACTTTAGCTTGGGATTTAGCCCAGGCGGCAGTCTTGCCACCGGCGCGGCGTGATCTCCTCACGCGGAGTAATCAAGATCCCTTCCTCGCCACTTTCTACAGTGCGGCCTTGGTGGGGCAAGCTTGGTATGATCCCGACAAGGTTAAAACTCAAGATCTGTTTGCCAATATGACGGTTGGTGTTCTTACTGGTCGAGTTAAATCTAGTGAAGCGATTAACAATGCTCAACAACAGCTTGGTCTCTTATTTAAAACCCAATAAAAATTATTATGACTAATTTTCCCCATAATCTTTTAGCTCAAGCTGGTGGCTTGGTTCCCTGTACTGGTTATGTTGATTCCAGTGGGAGATTTGTTGATGGTTGTACTTATTTAGACTTATTTACTTTGGCAGGAACAATAGTTCGTTTCATTGTTGAACTAGCCGTGCCAGTGGCGACTATTGCCATTGTGGCCGCGGGGATTTATCTGGTGGCTTATGCTGGCAATGAATCAGGCCGGAGCACGGCTAAGGGTATACTTAAGACAGCAGTTATCGGCCTCTTTCTAACTCTCGCCGCTTATCTTATAATTAGCTCTATCCTCCACTACCTGGGTAATCCCGATGTAGTGGGCGGATGGTAAAATAAAAAATATGGGAGGTCCTAATAATTCACCAATAATTCAAAATCCTTTGCAGTTTAATACTATCCAAGAATTAATTGCCGCGGTGCTTAATTTAATTGTTACTTTAGGTACGCCACTTTTGGTCCTCGCTTTCGTCTACGTCGGCTTCCTCTTCGTCCACGCCCGGGGCAATGAGCAAGAGCTATCTAAAGCGAAGCAAGCCTTCTTTTGGACAGTCATTGGTGCCGCGCTGGTTTTGGGAGCCTTCGTTATTTCTGAGGTAATTCAAAATACCATTAGCCAATTGCAATAAGTAATTTATTCATTAATAATTTATAATATAAACATATGACCTTCGCCGATATTGTTAACAACTTGGTTAGTTTAGTTCTTAACCCGCTCATTGGCTTGTTGATTGGGGCGGCCCTCGTCTTCTTCCTCTATGGCGTGTTCACTTATATCAATGCTGGTGGCGATTCCGGTAAAGTGGCTGAAGGGAGTAAGATGATGCTCTATGGGATTATTGCCCTCTTCGTTATGGTGTCAGTCTGGGGCTTGGTCTCAATTGTGGCCAATACTTTAGGGATTCCAGCCGACCACGCTTTATTAATTAATAGCCTTTTAGTATAATAGAAGGGTAATATAGTTAGGTCGCTTTAATTTATTAGTTAGTATCAAGTTTATTAAATATTTATGATGAAAAAAGTTTTGCCGGTTGTGGCCTTCTTCGCGCCGGCACTCGCCTTCGCTCAAACAGGTGCGGCCGAGATCATTAGTAAGTTAAGCAATATCCTTAACTTAATTATCCCGCTGATCATTGGCTTGGCAGTGGTCTACTTCCTCTGGGGGTTGATCTCTTACGTTATGGCCGGAGAGGGTGACGATAAGGCTAAAGCACGCGGAGTGATGATCTACGGTATCGTCACTATCTTCGTGATGGTATCAGTCTGGGGCTTGGTTAATCTCTTGGTAGGGACCTTCAATCTTGATAACACTATCCCAAGTGATATCCCTCAAGTACCAACTCGGTAATCTGGTTTAATGGAATTAGTCACCAAAATTCAAGCGGTAATCATCCAGCCGATTATTATCTTCCTCTTTGCGCTGGCGCTGGTAGTTTTCCTCTTTGGCGTAACGGAATATATCTTGGGTTCAGATAATCCCGAGCAACGGTCCAAAGGGGTACAACATATTATGTGGGGGATTATTGGCTTGGCGATTATGACTATGGCTTACGGCATTCTCACGGTAATTAAAAATACGATTGGGGCATAAAAAATAAAGATTAGAGAAAATAAAAAACGGCGGCCGTCTCTCGTGAGATGGTCGCCGTTTGCTTAATTGGTGTTCAAGTCACCCGTGGGTGACGGTTAGGGTTTTAGCCACATCCAGGGACGTGACCAGCCAGTGATCCCGATCTGGCAGAGAGAAGTTGGGATCAAATGGGCCCGAGTAAACAATCCCTCCGTCCTCTCTGCCGATTGCCACTTGACCCTCAAACCAGATTTTGTTGTTACCGCGAGGTAAATACACAATCGTGGTCTGGCCCGGTGTCAGTTGGTACGTTCCCACTGTCGAGATTGTTGGTTCTAGTCGGTTTTGTTCAGGTAAACTGGCTGAACTAGAATAGGATGTTTCTCTCCATTCATCACTGATAGCCCTCATCACTTTGACTGCGATAAGAACGCTAATCAGGATTACCACCACTGGGACAACGAATCCAACTAACCTCATCATTTTTCCAGTCTTAGCTAGTTGGCCTTTAGCTGGAGTTGGTACAGTCGGCGTAGCAGTAGGGTTTGGTCCGGGGGGTGGAGGAGGGGAAGTGTTTGGGACAACTGGTTTTTGGGGTTGGTTAATCCATCTGGCCAATAGTCCTATCAACATTGCTAGAGTCAAGATAACGCCTGGAATAATCCACAAAAACAGAGACATTTCCTTACTCCTTACTTGCTGGTATTACTGGTTTGATCTTACTGTTACCTTCAATGTAAGTGGTAAGTCCTGCTTGAGCAATGTTTCCAGTGCGGACTTCCTCTTTTAAAATTTCTCCAGCTTGTCTAACATCTATTTGAGCTCCTTTTAGACTTTGGATAATCGATCCAAATCCTTCTGCAATACCTTTTCGCTTCGCTGCTTCAAATACTTGTGCTCCTCTTGCTTCTTCTGTTTTTGCATCGGCTAGGAGTTTGGCTTGTTGAACTCCACGCGCAGCATCATCAAGAGGTTTTTGTTCTGGGGACAAATCTGCCATTTCAATCCAGGCAGCCATTATCTCTACACCAAAACGTGTTTTGAGACCGTCGTCCCTGAGTGCTGGAGATGTAGTGTTGTTTAGCTCCATGATTTTTTTCGAAAATGGAGAGGTTGGACCCTTATCTGCGTCAATAAATTCTGGGTAACCATATTCTTTGTCGTTCCAGAAATCTATTGCCGCCGAACTGACAGCTGCATCAACCTGCCTTAGAACCTTGCCTTTGTAGTCAAAAACAACTACAACTGGATTGACTATTCTGATGTCGAGAACGAGAATAAGATCAACTTTCCAGCGATCTTTTCCTAGCTCTATTGCGGGAATGAGAAGCGGATGAGGAAATCTGAAACGTAAGTATCCCTCCGCATCTCTCAATTCTGTTTGAATACGTTCTCGTATGGGAAGTTTTTCTGCACCCGGAATTTCCTCCTTGAGTTTATCGGCTACAATTTGGAAGTTGTGTATCCGTATCATGGGATATAACCAACTAACCCAAAAAATTCCAAGTTTGCTTTCAAGATATCTCGGCGCTCTTTTCTCACCTGCCTGGCCTTCTGGCTTTACTTCATGAGTTTTTTGGTCGACGAAATGACCGGGAATGTTGTCTAATACTTTGACTACGCTTTCTCCAAGGACTTTGAATTTCATTCCACCAGTCTCCACACGCGTCGCTTGCCAATTTTTTTTGGTAACGACGTGTAAGAGAACCAGTAGTGCTACCACCAATATTCCAGTGGAGATTAATGTCACTAAAGTAATTAAGACGTATTCAACGTGTTGCATTTTTCTTCTCCCAACCTCGTGATGAGGTCTTTTTTTGAACACCAATTGTCGAAGAACTGCTATATTTTCAAGGACAGGCGATAGGCCTACCTTGTTTTATTTCCTCTTCTATTATAGCATAGTAGGGTATATAAGTCAAGGAGTCAAAAAGGCCCTAAATCGGCTATAATCAAAGGGCGTTTGGTCTATGTTTGGACTGACCACGTAGCCAAGTAGCAAGGCAGAGGTCTGCAAAACCTCTATACGCGGGTGCAATTCCCGCCGTGGTCTCCCTGCCCGGGTGGTGGAATGGTATACACGAAGGACTTAAAATCCTTTGGCCGCAAGGCCTTGCGAGTTCGAGTCTCGCCCCGGGCACACCAATGAATACCGCAGAAAAAATTGAAGCGTTAGAAAAGTTGAAAGAAGCAATTAAACAAGATGAGAGCTTACCGCTCCAAGAATCTAACTTGGTCTTTGGTGAGGGTGATCCAGATGCGACGGTCATGTTCATTGGTGAGGCGCCGGGATTTTATGAAGACCAACAGGGGAGACCCTTTGTGGGTCGTTCCGGCCAACTATTAAATAAATTAATTGAGAGTGTGGGGTGGAAGCGAGAGCAAGTCTATATCAGCAATATTGTTAAACGCCGGCCGCCAGATAATCGCGACCCGTTGCCGGAAGAGATCGAGGCCTATAAACCGTATTTAGCCAAGCAGATTGAGATTATTAATCCTAAAATTATTGCGCCGCTGGGGCGCTTCTCAATGAATTATTTTCTCCCCCTCGCCAAGATTAGCCGCGATCAGGGGCACAAGTTTGAAGTGGAGGGGCGAATAATTTATCCGCTTTACCACCCCGCGGCCGCGCTCCGGAGCACGGCTGTCTTAACTGATTTAGAAGAGGCTTTCAAACATTTGCCGGTAATTATAAGTGGTAAGACGGCCGAGCCTGAAGTAAGTGCTCCGGAAGTAAAGATTGAGTCGAAAGTTAAGCCCGAGCAGACTTCTTTGTTTTAGAATATTGCCGCCGGCGTAATTATCCGGTACCATACACAGAGTTTAACCGCCCATAGCTCAGTTGGTAGAGCAGTCGCCTCTTAAGCGAACGGTCGTAGGTTCGAATCCTACTGGGCGGACAGTTTTTTAAAAAATTTGGGCGGGTGGCGAAACGGTAGACGCGCTAGCCTTAGAAGCTAGTGGAGCAATCCATGGAGGTTCAAGTCCTCTCCCGCCCACATAAGTTTTTTATTGGGTCGTTAGTTCCAATGCTTGGAGGACATCGCCGGGGGCGATAGTAATTTTGGCTTCCACCACGGCGCCAAATTGGAGACCATCGGCCACTTCACTCACTTTCTTTTTGGCTTGTTCTAGGTCGGTCAAGCGGCCGCGGCCAATGATCTTCTCTCGTCTCACAATATTAACATCGCGATTTTTATTCATCAGACCAGTCCGTACTTGGCCGCCCAAGACTTGCTTGTCGCGCGTCTGGCTAAAGATCTTCAACACTTTGGCTTCACCGCTAACCACTTCCACTTGCGTTTTCGGTCGGCGCGATTCTAATTCTAGCTCTAGCCATTCTGAAAGTTTATAAATAATATCAAAGGTGGCAATGGTTAAACCGAGACGCTCGGCCAAGTCTAAGGCATTTTTATCGGCCTTCACATTGAAGCCGAGGATAATAGAATTTTTAGACCCCGCCGCTGATTTAACGTCATTCTCATTAATTGTTCCTAGGGCTGAAGCAATAATCTTACCCGCCGCTTCTGGTCGATTTAATTTTTTAATTTCTTTCATCACAGCATCTAGTGAGCCGGATACATCGGCTTTTACCACCAACGGCAATTCCCACGTCGTTTCTGTACTCACTTCACTTATGTCTTTAATTTTGAAATTGGCCGCCGTCGCTTCAGCCACTTTTTTATCAGTGTAAGTAGTGAACTCGCCACCAACGAGGGGGATATCGGTGAAGCCATAGACTTTTACCGGCGAGGAGAAGCTAGCGCTTTTAATCATCTCGCCGAGATAATTTTCTAATTTTTTAATTTTAATCGCTTGGCTACCAGAGACCACCCAGTCACCAGTATTAACGGTGCCGTTTTTAATCAATAAGGTGGCGGTGACACCTACCCGTGGATCACGATTAGCTTCTAAGACTAAACCGGTACCAGCCAATTTTTCATCGCCGGTTAAGTTTTCTAATTCCGCTGTTAAGAGCAATAAGTCCAAAAGTTCTGGTATCCCCGCGCCAGTTTTAGCCGAGATGGCGACCCAGGAGATATTACCGCCGTAACCTTCTACTAAGACACCGTGCTCGGCCAAGCTTTGCTTCACTCGTTCCACATTGGCATTGGGTCGATCAATTTTATTGATCGCCACGACGAAGGGGCGACCAGCCGCTTTAATGGCCGCGAGCGCTTCTAAGGTTTGAGTCTTCACTCCTTCTTCCGCTGAAACGACTAAGACGGCGATATCGGCAATAGCGGCACCGCGCTCGCGAATGGCGGAGAAAGCCTCGTGACCCGGCGTGTCTAAGAAGGTGATTTTTTGTTTGTTATGGGTTACTTCATAGGCACCTAAGTGTTGAGTAATCCCACCGGCTTCACCGGCCACCACATTGGTCTTCCGGATATAGTCAAGAAGCGTCGACTTCCCATGGTCGATATGTCCCATGATCACAATAACTGGTGCGCGGTTCATAATTATTTTTTATTAATTGCGTCTCGTTCTTCTTTTGTCAGTTCATGCTCAGAGGCGAGATTAGTTACTGGTTTGGCATAAACGGCCGTTTTATCGCGGGAGTAAATACTGGAGAGGACTACGCCGTCGCCATCTTCATTTAAGAAGGCGGTGGCAAAGCTTTGATTGCCACCTTCCGTCCGGAAGGGATTGAAGCGGACGGTGTTTACCCGGCTAATGCTATGACGGATTCGATTATCCATTGTCTCCAGCTCTTTGGCGATCATAATAATTGACTGTTTAATGCTTTTTAAGTCAGTCATAATATTGCCAATCGTGTCCTCTAATGTTTTGGCATCTTTACCGTGGAGGAGCTTGGCTAGACGGCGCTCCAGGCGGAAAATCCACAAGGCTAATATGGCACAAACCGCCAAAATAATGGTTAAAATGATTTTAAGATCAAGAGCAATCACAATGTTTGCCAGTATACTAAAGAGTCGTTACAATGCCAAGAATGAAGAAAATCTTCTTAGATGTTGCGGCGGGAGTGCGAGCTAACCCGGCCAGCTTGCATGCGGCCGGAGTAAAAGCTGGGCGGGAGCTGGAAGCGGCCCGGCAGTTAGTGGCGGAGACGCTTGGCGCTCATCCGGATGAAATAATTTTTACCAGCGGCGGGACCGAGAGTAATAATTTAGCCATTTTAGGATTACCGGAAGGAGAGGTGATTGTTAGTTCGATTGAGCATGCTTCGGTCCTCGCGCCCGCGGCCGCTCGCGGCCGCGGGGTAATAATTTTACCCGTTGATTCTGCTGGCAAAGTTAAAATAGAAAAATTAGCAGAATTAATCACGCCGCAAACCGTTCTCGTCTCAATTATTTTAGCCAATAATGAAATTGGCACTATTCAGTCTATGGCGGAAATTGCTAAGGTTGTGCGCCAGGCGCGCCGCCGCTTGGGTACAGTCACGCCGTACTTACACACTGACGCTTGTCAGGCGGCGCGCTTTATTCCACTCGATGTTAATAAATTAGGAGTAGATCTCTTAACTTTAAATGGCAGTAAATTGATTGGTCCGGGTACGGGAGTGCTGTATCGTCGTCGCGGCATCCCGCTTAAACCGCTTTTATATGGTGGAGGACAGGAAGGGAGTTTACGGCCGGGGACAGAAAATGTCGCCGGGATTAGCGCTTTTGCCCGGGCTCTCGCTCAAGCTCAGAAGAGTTGTCTTAAAGAAAGTAAGAGATTAATAAAACTTCGGGATTACTTTATTAAAGCGGTAAAGAAAAATATTCCCGAGGCCGAGTTAAATGGCCACCTGAGTGAGCGCCTGCCGAACAATATCAATTTTTCTTTTCCGGGAGTATTGGGTGAGCAAGTGGTGCTCGAGCTTGATGCTAAGGGAATAGCCGTCTCAACCGGGAGTGCTTGTGCTATTCCCAAGCATGATGACTCGTATGTTATAATGGCTTTAGGTAAAGATAAAAATCACGCAATCAGTGCGCTTAGGTTTACTTTAAGTCAAAACACTACTGCCGCTGATTTAAATTATGTGCTTAAAATTTTAATCTCCATTATTACTAAATTAAAAAAGACTAATCATGATTACTCTTCCCAATTTACCTTATGAATATAATGCTTTAGAACCAGTGATTGATGAGACAACGATGAAGATCCATCATACCAAGCATCATCAGGCGTATATCGATAAATTAAATACGGCGTTAGACGCTCACCCGGAATTAAGTTCTAAATCAGTGGAAGAATTGATCGCCAATCTCGCCCAAGTGCCAGAAGAGATTAGAGTGACGGTGCAAAATAATGGCGGTGGCCATATTAATCACTCTTTCTTTTGGACCATGCTTGCCCCAGCCGGGAGTGAGGCTACAATTATGCAACCAGAAGTAATCCAAGCTCTAGAGAAAAACTTTGAGAGCGTCGATAAATTCAAAGAAGCGTTCAAAGCGGCTGGACTTGGTCGTTTTGGGTCTGGTTGGGCCTGGTTGGTTAAAGACGGTGAAGGGTTAAAAATTGTTTCTACTGCCAATCAAGATTCACCTCTCTCCCAGAATTTGACTCCCATTTTGGGTGTAGATGTCTGGGAACACGCTTATTATCTTATATATCAAAATAAACGGCCAGATTATTTAGACGCCATTTGGTCGGTCATTAACTGGCAAAAAGTGGCTAATTTGTTACAATCTAAATAAAT
>JAHFNY010000006.1:0-10545 GCA_023267075.1 Candidatus Vogelbacteria bacterium | reverse complement strand
AATAAATAACAAAATAAATGGATGAGCTTAATAAAAGTCAATTGATTCTCTTGGCCATTTTAGTTTCCTTCGTTACTTCCATCGCGACGGGGATTATGACCGTGTCGCTTCTGAATCAGGCGCCGCTTAATATTACCCAAACCATCAATCGGGTCGTGGAACGGACGGTAGAGAAGGTGGCTCCCGGTAGTTCCGGGGTGAAAGAAGTGCCAGTGGTAGTAACCGAAGAAGAATTGATCATTAAGGTGATTAATAATGCTTCACCAGCAGTGGGAAAGATTACTCTCCCTAATGCTACCGATAAATCGATTGGCTTGGCTTACTTTGTGGGTGATGGATCTTTGGCAGTGACTGCTTACAATAATTTGCCTGATCCTGGTAACAAAGTTGGCAGTCAATACGTAGTTACTTTAGAGAGTGGGGTTAAAGCTACTGTTAACTTAGTTGCTTTTGATGCTGATAATAAACTGGCGATCTTAAAAGTTGTTAAAACTGAGACGCCCGCTACCGATAAATCTCCAATCATTCCGACTTTAAAATTAGCTAAAAGTAATGTGGCTGTTGGTCAAACGGTGATTGCCATTGGTTCAATTGTTTCTGATGCTAGTCCGGTTTCGGTGGGGATAGTCTCCGCTTTAAGTAATGGGGCTGGTGCCACCACGACTATGATTAAAGCCAATGCCGCTACCGCCGATAATCTGGGCGGGCCACTGCTCTCAATTCAAGGCGAGGCCTTGGGCGTGAATGTGGGTGTGGGGCAAGCCGCCACTGCCCCCGTCATCCAATCCTTAATTGACTCCGTAAAATAAAAGTTGTAAAATCTAAAAATGTTACCCCCTTTCTCCAACTTCACGGGTAAAGCCCGGGAAGCCATTAGAAAAGCCCATGAACTGGCGATTGAACGCGGGCAGAATCAAGTGACTCCACTCCATCTTCTGGCCGCTCTTTTCTTGCAAGAAGAGAGCCCGGTGGTTTCTATTATCGATAAATTGGAAGTGGACTCGGTGATGCTGACTGATTATCTTTTAGACACGATGGAAGGGGCGGAAGGTGGGACGATTGCTTCACCTTCTTATCAGATTTATTTAACGCCGGAGTTAGTGAAGATCTTTGATGCCGCGGGGAAAACGGCCCAGCAATTTAATGATGAATTTGTTTCCACTGAGCATTTACTCCTGGCGATTTTAGAAGTGCCTAGCCAAGCGCGGGATATTCTCCAGCGCTTCCGGGTCAATCGCGAGGCAATCGCCGCGATTTTGGAAGAATTGCGCAGTGGGGCGATTAAAGACTTGCCGGGCGAGAAGCGCTTTAAGGCGATTGAGAAGTTTACCAAAAATTTAACCACTCTTGCTCGGGCCGATAAATTAGATCCGGTGATTGGCCGCGATGCCGAGATCCGCCGGGTGATGGAGATATTATCGCGTCGGACTAAGAATAATCCGGTGTTGATTGGTGAAGCTGGGACCGGAAAAACGGCGATTGTGGAGGGCCTGGCTAATCGCATTGCTCGGGGCGATGTACCCGAGAGTTTGCGCGATAAAGAAATCGTTTCCCTTGATCTGGGTCTGCTTCTCGCCGGGACTAAGTATCGGGGTGAGTTTGAAGAGCGATTGAAAAATATTTTGAAGGAGGTGGAACGAGCCGCTGGGAAAATAATTTTATTTGTGGACGAGATCCACACTATTGTGGGGGCGGGTGCGGCCGAGGGAGCGATTGACGCGTCTAATATGTTGAAGCCGGCCCTTGCTCGCGGTGAGCTTAGAGCGATTGGCGCCACCACGATTAAAGAATATCAAAAATACATTGAGAAGGATCAAGCGCTAACGCGGCGCTTTCAACCGGTGATGGTGGAGGAGCCAAGCGTGGAAGATGCAGTGGCGATCTTACGCGGTTTAAAAGATCGCTATGAGCTCCATCATGGGGTGCATATTACTGATGACGCCATTGTGGCGGCCGTTCAACTCTCTTCGCGCTATATTACTGATCGCTTCCTCCCTGATAAAGCGATTGATTTAGTAGATGAAGCGTCATCGGCCTTGCGCTTGGAATTGGAGAATAAGCCGGCGGCGCTGGAAGACGCCGAACGGCGGATTATGCGCTTGGAAGTAGAGAAAGAGGCGCTGAAAAAAGAAGAAGAAAAGAAAGAGGCCAAAGCCCGACTGAAAGATATTGAGAAAGAAATTAGTGATTTGAAAGAGAAGACGGGTGAACTAGAGTTAAAGTGGAAGAATGAAAAGCAAATTATTGGTGAGATTCGCGAGATTAAAGAGACGATGGATAAATTGCGGGTGGAGGCCAAGAATGCCGAGCTCCGGGCCGATCTCGCCAAAGCCGCCGAGATTCGCTACGGCCGCTTGCCGGAATTAGAGAAAGACTTGAAGCAAAAAGACTTGCGTTTAAAGCGCTTGCAGAGTGCCCGGCAAATTTTGAAAGAAGAGGTGACGGCGGAAGAAATAGCCAAGGTCGTCTCGCGTTGGACTGGTATCCCCGTGACCAAGATGTTGGAAGAAGAGGCGGCGCGTCTCGCGCGATTAGAAATTGAGTTGGGGGCTAAAGTGAAGGGTCAAGCCGAGGCGATTAAGAAAATCGCCGAGGCGGTGCGTCGCTCGCGCGCTGGGATCTCCGACCCCAATCGGCCGATTGGTTCATTTATGTTCCTCGGGCCAACTGGCGTGGGGAAGACGGAGCTAGCTCGGGTCTTGGCCGCGCAACTCTTTAATGATGAAAAATCGCTCATCCGCGTGGATATGAGCGAGTATATGGAGCGGCATGCCGTGTCTAAACTGGTGGGCTCGCCACCAGGGTATGTGGGATATGAGGAGGGCGGGGCTTTAACCGAGGTTATCCGCCATCGGCCATATTCAGTGGTGCTCTTTGACGAGATTGAGAAGGCTCATCCGGAAGTCTTTAACCTCCTCCTTCAAGTGCTAGACAATGGTCGCTTGACTGATTCCAAAGGCCGAACCGTTAACTTTAAAAATACGGTGATTATTCTGACCTCCAACTTGGGGAGTGAGTATATTAACAAGTTCCATAAAATTGGCTTTGGTAGCGGCGGGGAAGTGAGCGACTTTGATGAGGTGAAAGTTAAGATTATGGAGTCCCTTAAGAATCACTTCCGACCCGAATTCTTAAATCGTTTGGATGAGATTATTGTCTTTGAACCGCTCTCGCGCGAGACAATTAAAGAGATTGTGAATATTCAATTAGACATTGTCGGCAAACGCTTAAGCGAGAAGGGGATCAAGCTCACCGTCTTGCCCGAGATGATGGAATACTTGGCTAAAGATGGCTATAGCGCCGAGTACGGCGCCCGTCCCTTGAAACGCTTGATTCAAAATAAAATTTTAAATCCCGTTGCCGAGATGATCATTAGCCGGAAGGCGAGTGAGGGAAGTCTAGTAACTGTTGGTCTAAAAGAGGGCAAACCGGACTTAGAAATTTCTAAATCTAGCCGGGCTAAAACTACTTCGCACGTTAAGACGGCCGTTGGTGCAGGGAAGTAAAGCTTGTCGCCCCAGCTTATTTATGCAATAATTTGCGTGTTTTAAGCGCGTCGGTGGTAGAGTGGTCAATTACAACAGACTGTAAATCTGTCGCCTTCGGGCTACGCAGGTTCGAATCCTGCCCGGCGCACAAAGTTATCATATATGATTACTTACGATGATTTTAAAAAATTGGAGCTAAGGGTGGCGACGGTGCTTACGGCCGAGGCGGTGCCCGAGGCGGATAAACTGCTTAAGCTTACTGTAAGTTTAGGTATAGACTTACCTGACAGTGAGGCGGGGGAAACGCGGCAGATTGTGGCGGGGGTTAAAGCAAGCTATCCTAACCCGGAAGATTTAGTAGGGAAGCAGATTGTGCTCCTCGCCAATTTAGAACCTAAAGTGCTCCGGGGTTTGGAGAGTAATGGCATGCTCCTCGCGGCTAATTCACCTGATGGACCGATCCTCCTCACCCCTGAGCGCCCCGTCCCAGCGGGGAGCATGATAAAGTAAAAGAGAAAATTTATCCTCTCGTAGTTTAATGGATAGAATACCTCCCTCCGAAGGAGGCGATGCAGGTTCGATTCCTGCCGAGAGGACACGAGTATCACGAGTGCCTCTCGGAGTGAGTAAACTGCTTTACTCACGTCAGGAATCGAAAGATTTTTCGTTATCTCGCGTAGCGGGATCGAAAAGTACCCGCGACCGTAGGTCGAGATTCCCTGCCTACGGCAGGTAAACTGCCGAGAGGACACGAGCTTGCATTTTCAGCCTAATTCGGTTAAAGTAATCGCCATGTCTCAAGATAATCTCATTAAGCTTGCCTGCAAGACCTGTAAACGGGTTAATTACTGGACCTCAAAAAATCGTAAAAAAGTCGAGCGCAAGCTTGACCTCAAAAAGTATTGTAAGTGGTGTAAGAAAAAGACGACCCATACGGAAGCTAAAAAATAATTTAGAGCGGGCTTGCCAGCCTTAGGCTGACTTGCCCGCCGGAGCGGGAGCGAAGGCGGGGGATGGAGGAATCGAACCCCCGAATGCGGTTTTGGAGACCGCCGGTATGCCACTTACCTAATCCCCCAAGAAGGATGCAACCCCACCATCTTTCCATAAATCAGCCGATTTTTCAAACCATTTAATCCTTTTATCCGCTTTAAACCACGTCATTTGGCGTTTGGCATAGTGCCAGATGGCTTGATTTAATTCAGTCTTCATTTGCTCCAGTGTTAGTTTATTCTGGAGAAAGAGGGCCACGTAGCGATATTCTAAGCCCAGCGCTTCCAACCGCTGCCAGCTCAAGCCGGATTTCTTCAAGTTTTTTACTTCAGTAATTAGGTTTTTCTTACCCTTTGCTTTAAGTCTGTTTAATAATCTGGTTTTAATCTTTTTCTTTAGAATGTCATCATCAGGTTTGAGACCAATAAAAAGTATTTGTTTATTATCTGCAATAGGATGAGCTACTAGTCTAGGCACTTGTTGCAATACCGTGGCAATTTCAATTGCTCTAATTAAACGCCGTGGGTTTTTAGCATCAATAGTTTTAGCTCGCGCGGGATCAAGCTGGTTTAAGATTCTAAATAATTCTATGACACTCTTTTTCTCTAAACTTTTTCTTAATTTTAGATTAGGTGGTACTTCAGGGAAGGTAATTCCATCTACCGCGGCGCGGATATATAAGCCAGTGCCGCCACAGATAATTGGGAGCTTATTTCTCTCCCAAATGCCTTTTACTTTTTCTTGAGCTAGTTTTTGATAATGCGAGACGGTGAAGACTCGCTTGGGGCTAGCCACGTCTAAGAGATAGTGGGGGATACCTTCCATCTCGGCTTTAGTAATCTTGCCACTGCCAATGTCTAACCCACGATACACTTGCCGCGAATCGGCCGAGATTACTTCACCACTAAACTTCTTAGCTAATTTAACCGCTAAGTCACTTTTACCACTCGCGGTTGGGCCAACGATGACCACTAACTTCTCCATTACCTAAACCTAGCATCAAAAGTGGTAAATAAAAAGCGCCCCGCTACTCGTGAGAGTGGCGGGGCGTATAGCTCTAAGCAGCATTGTCATCTGTAACCGCCGGTGTTAAATATTCCTCTAATACTTCAAGCCGCCGGACACGAAATATTATTGTTTGACAAAGATGACCAAAATAGAAGACTATTTCTACGACCGGGTCTTGAGATCTATGGATCACTCCCTGCATCAACTTTTTCTGTGCCTTTTTGCACCGCGTTCTGTCGTGTTCAGGTTCTTTCTTAATTTCTTGTGGGGTAATGGATATCACCTTGTCATCCTGCTCCATTCGTTGAATGAGGCGGCGATATTGGTCCAAAATGCTATGCTTCCCTCTTATTTTAGGGTGACGGTCGGGACATAGTTTACTCATGGTCTCTACCTCCGCCGGTTGGGTTATGAATTAGAAAAGAGCGCCTTTTTTATCCTAGCACCATTGCCTTTTTGGTGCAAAACCGTAAAATGGGCGACAGGCCCGCCTTCGCACAAGGCTACGGCAGGGCAAGCCGGAGTGGTGGAATGGTAGACACGCACGACTCAAAATCGTGTGACGCAAGTCATGAGAGTTCAAGTCTCTCCTCCGGCACCAAGAGTTTTTATGCTAAAATATCTTTATGTCTGAGATTTTTAATGACGCCGTTTTCTGGATTGAAGTGGATAAGATCAGCCCTAACCCCTTCCAACCGCGACGGGAGTTTGACGAGGCTAAGCTCCGCGGCCTCGCCGATTCTATCCGTCAATACGGCGTCCTCCAGCCCCTAGTGGTAACGCGGAAGGAGGTAGAGCGGGAGGACGGTGGCTTGGCCGTGGTCTATGAATTGGTGGCCGGTGAGCGGCGCTTGCGGGCCTCTAGATTGGCTGGTTTAACTTTAGTGCCGGCAGTGATTAGGAGTGGAGAAGAAACCGACAAGCTTAAATTGGAAATGGCGATTATTGAGAACTTGCAACGCGAGGATTTAAACCCGGTGGATCGGGCTAAGGCTTTCTATCAACTGATCAATGATTTCGCTTTAAAACATATTGAGGTGGCGCGGCGAGTGGGCAAGAGTCGGGAATATGTTTCCAACTCCGTCCGGATTCTCGCTTTGCCGGAAGAAATTTTAGCAGCAATTGTTTCTGGTCAGATTACTGAAGGACATACCAGGCCACTCCTTATGCTCGCCGATCGGCCGAATGAGCAAATTACCTTGTTTAGAGAGGTGTTGGCTAAGCGCTTAACCGTGCGCGATACTGAAAATATTTCCCGCCGGATTGCTTTTGATAAAGTGCGGAAGAAGACGCGGATGGTAGAGCCGGTGATTGTGGAGATGGAGGAGGCCTTGGCCGAGCGGTTGGGGACACGAGTGACAATTGAGCAACACGCTCAAGGTCAGTCGGGCAAGATTGCGATTGACTTCTTTGACCGCGAGAATTTAGTGAAAATTTTAAGTGAGTTAACAATGGAAATTTCTGCTCCGGAATCTCCTAATGAAGCTAACGAAGCTAATCTAGCTACTTCAGACGATCTTTACTCTACCGAGAACTTTAGTCTATAAGATTACTTTTTCTTCTCGCCTTTAGTTAAGTAATTTCTAATATGCTTCCGGGCCATGGTGGTGCGAGCGGCGGCGAGCCACTTGGCGGTGGGGTGGGTAGTTTTTTTCACTTCAATTTTTATCACCTCGTGACTCTTGAGCGGCGTATCCATACCCACAAATTTGCCATTGATCGTGGCTCCAGCAGCGTGATCACCAATCTCGGAGTGAATGGCGTAGGCAAAGTCGATCGGCGTGGCGCCTTGCGGCAATTCAATTACATCACCCTTGGGGGTGAAGACAAAGATCCGATCTTGAAAGAAGTCAGTCTTAAGATGAGTTAAAAATTCTTCCGAGCCGTCCACCGACTTCTGCCATTCAATTAAATCTTTAATCCAACTAATCTTCTTCTGCCACTCGCCACCCTTCTTGGGTTTGCCCGCTTCATCATAGAGGACGTGGGCGGCCACACCGTACTCGGCTTCGCGCTGCATGGCGGTGGTTCTAATTTGAATTTCAGCCGTGCCACCATCCGCGGTGAAGATGGCGGTGTGAATACTTTGATAACCGTTGGGTTTAGGCTGGGCGATATAATCTTTAAGTCTGCCTGGGACCGGCCGCCACAAGGTGTGGACGAGACCGAGCATTTGATAACACTCGGTAATAGATGGCACAATAATTCGCAGGGCCGAGAGATCATAGATCTGGTTGACGTCCATATGGTGGAGCTTGAGCTTCTGCCACAGAGAATATAAATATTTAACCCGATAATCTATTTGAATATCTTTAAGACCTTGAGCCGCGGCCTCGCGCGAGATTAGGCGATACAACTTCTCCAACTTTTTTACTCCTTCTTTACCTTTAGTCTTTCTAAGCGCGACGACTTTCTTATAATCTTCCGGATAAGCGTAGGGGAAAGCGGCATCTTCCAGTTGGCCCTTCAACTTCCAAATGCCCAAGCGATTGGCGAGTGGCGCGTAAATTTCTAATGTCTCCATGGCGATTCGTCTCTGTTTCTCGGGCGGTAGATATTGGAGAGTGTGAATATTGTGGAGGCGGTCGGCGAGACGAATAATAATCACCCGAATGTCCTCGGCCATAGCCACAAAGAGCTTGCGTAAACTCTCCACGTGGCGGTGCACGCCCTGATACTTGAGCTTGCCGAGTTTAGTCACCCCTTCTACCAAGAAGGCGATAGTTGAGCCAAATTCTTGCTTAATTTCCTTGGCTGTGGCGCCGCCCTCTTCGACCGTGTCGTGGAGGAGGGCGGCGGCAATAGTCTCGCTATCGGCGCGCATCGTGGCCAAGATTTTGGCCACTTCCACCGGGTGGATAAAATAGGGCTCACCCGAGAAGCGCTTGTCGCTTGCATGAGCCTTTTCGGTAAAGGTATAGGCCTTTTCAATCAAGGCGAGATCAGCCGGGGAGGGTTTGATCATGAGAGCGGTAATGTCTTTAACGTGAGGCATAAAGGTAAACGTATAGTAGCAAAAACTTGCAAAAATAAAAAGAATGTGCTAGACTGCAAAATTGTGGTGATCTTTAGGGTGGTGAGGAACAAAACAGGAGGATTAGGAGTTGTCAGGTGTATCATTTTTGCAAACAGCGGTAAATAAAGCTGGTTATAAAGGCCAAAAGGTTAAATCCCAAAAGGATACTCCAGCAGAAATTCGTCGGATTATTGTTGCGGGAGAGGCAGCCGTCCAAGCGGAAAAGCATCCTGAATCAGCTGATTACAACCCACTCTGGGGGCCATTTCATTCCTAAAGTTTTTCAAAAAAGGCGAGGTTCGCACATTGCGAACCTCGCCTCTATTTTTTACCACTCAATTAAACCCTCGGAGTTGATGTTAATTACCGTTTGATTAGGACCTTGAGTGAGAGTAATCTCGCCCGACCAATTAGTTTGCCCGGAGAGCGGCGAGAAGGTGACGCCAGTATCGGGTAAACCGGAGAGAGTAATGTCACTTAAGGCCGGCGTAATTTCTTTTTTAATATTCACATCTTCACAATTTATACCTTCAAATAAAATGTATTCATTATCAAGATTAGAAAAGCAAAAGCCGTGCGGCGTTTGATCGGTATTGCTCATCGCCTCGCTCCGGGCTCGTTCCAGTAAACTCACTATGGTATCGCGCTCAGAGCGGAAGGTATAGCGTCGATAAGCATCAAGGGTCATAAATAAGCCTGAGACCGCGAGGAGAATAAATATCCCCAGTACGATTAAGACTTCAATTAAAGTGAAGCCGCGCTTACTTCTGGAGGTGTTGAGTAACTTCATACACTGGAGTAATGACTGAAATCGCGACCAAGCCGACCACAATTCCCATGAAGGCCATTAAGACGGGCTCAATGGCACTAGAGAGATTCTTGGTCATTTCTTCTACTTCCACTTCATACATTTCTGATAAATAAATAAACGTCTCGGGCAAGTTGCCAGTAGTCTCGCCAATGGCAATGAGGTGGGCGGCGAGGTCGGGGAAGAGTTTGGTTTGCATCTCTAAACTTTTAGAAATTTTCTCACCTTTAATTACTCCTGTGGCGGCAAGATGCAAGCCTCGTTTATAAGCTAAATTACTGGTGGTGTCGGCCGTTATTTCTAAAGCTTGGACCACTTTCACTCCGCTCTTAAGTAATAAACCTAAAGTCCGATTGATGTTGGCCAAGCTATAGCTTTTTAACATTCCACCAATCAGGGGGATTTTAAGAAGCGAGAGATCTAAGAATAATCTAAATTTTTTAATTTTATTTCTCGTGATGAAAAAAGCCGTGATTAAAATAATTAGACCAATGAACGCCCATAAGCCATCGTGGATTAAGAAGTCGCTGGTGAAGATTAAGATTCTGGTGGTTAGAGGCAAGTTAACGTGGAGACTGCTGAAGATTGGCCGAAGTTTGGGGAAAATGTAAATGGTGAGGACACTAGTCACGCCCAAAGTGGCGAGAGTAATAAAAATAGGGTAGATCAATGAGCCGATAATCTTGCGTCGCAGGACTTGTTGCTTCTGCAATTCTTGGGCCAAGTATTGGAGATTCTGATCTAAGATACCACTCTCCTCGCCAATTTTAATAATATTGATGGCGAAAGCACCAAACATTTTAGGGAAGCGAGCTAAACTACTGGCCAAGCGCTTACCACTCGTTACATCCTCAATAATCTGCTCATAAATTTTCTGCTTCTTTTTAGATCTAGTTTGTTTCTGTAAGAGGTGGAAGCTCTCCACAATCGGTACGCCGGCTTTGATAAGAAATGATAAACGCTTAGCGAGGAGTGAGCGCTCGCTCATGGAGAGCTTGCTGGAGAAGGAGAAGTTACTCATGGACGGCGCGTAAGACCTCGCTAATGCTGGTTAAGCCGGCGAGGGCTTTATCTAAACCATCTTCTAAAATGGGGATGAACCCGTTATTAAGTGCAACCTGTTTGAGCTCGGCGGAAGAAGCTTTACGGAGAATGGCCTCGCGAATAGGGTTATCAATTACTAACACTTCACTAATACTAATGCGGCCGGCGTAGCCACTCTCTTTACACTC
>JAHFNY010000005.1 GCA_023267075.1 Candidatus Vogelbacteria bacterium | reverse complement strand
AGTTAACGCAATTTTGATAACACAACATTTCCATTCTCTCTATTTCAGGAATAATTGGTCGCTTCGGTCCTTTGTACGACTTAATCCCGCGATCACTATCTACTCCCACCACCAGTACGTCCCCCTTTTCTCTAGCAGAGTTTAAGTAACGTAAGTGGCCAATATGGAGCATGTCCCAAGAGCCAATAGTACAAACGACCTTGTGCCCCAAAGTTTTATGGGCCAAAACCTTAGCTCTTAGATCTTCATAATTCTTGACTATCTTATCTTTTATATTTACCATGTTTGAACTACTATATCATAGATCATATTTTGAAAGAAAAACAAATAAATTGACAAAAAAAACAATAATAAGTTTAATAGCAGCGATCAACACCCAAACTCGGGGAATTGGTCTAAAAAACAAACTTCTTTGGAAACTCACCGGAGATCTTCCGCGTTTTAAAAATTTGACTAACGGCCACCCAATCATTATGGGTCGTAAAACTTACGAATCTATCGGTCACCCCCTATCAAATCGAACAAATATCGTAATCAGCAAAACTCTGAAACGAAATGATAATAATATTTTTGTTTGTCATAGTTTAGAAGAAGCTCTTAAAATAAGTGCTAATAGTCCTGGCAAGGAAGAAATATTTGTTATTGGTGGAGGTCAAATTTATACTCAATTTTTACCATTAGCCGACCGCTTATATTTAACGTTAGTCAATGGCAATTTTGAAGCTGACACCTTTTTCCCTGATTATTCTGATTTTAAAAAAGAAACAAAAAAGGAGAACCACTTTGAGCATGATCCTCCTTTCAGTTATGTTATTCTAGAAAGATAGAATTTATTTAACGTCCACCCCCATAGAGCGGGCCGTGCCTTCAATAATCCGCATTGCTCCCTCAAGGGAAACGGCGTTTAAGTCGGGCATTTTCTGCTCGGCAATCGCCTTCACTTGGGCTTTACTAATTGTTCCAACTTTACTCGTGGCATTTTTACCCGAGCCCTTAGCAATGCCAATCGCCTTCATAATCAAATTGGCGGCCGGTGGCGTTTTAAGAATAAAATCAAAGGAGCGGTCCTCGTAAATAGTGAGTTCTACCGGGATGATGTTATCGCCCATTTGAGCGGTGGCGGCGTTAAACTTCTGGACGAAGTCACCAATATTAACCCCCGCTGGTCCCAAGACGGTACCAACTGGCGGCGCTGGCGTCGCCTTGCCGGCTTGAATCTGAAGCTTAATTTTCTTAGTGATTTTTTTAGCCATAGCAATAGTAAACTAGCTTATATCCGCTTAACTTGCAAGAAGTCCAGCTCTACCGGTGTCTCCCGGCCGAACATGGAGACTAAGACTTTAACCTTGCCGCGATTCTCATCGATCTCGCTCACCTTACCCTCAAACTCTTTAAACGGCCCATCGACAATCTGAACCGCCTCGCCAAGAGTAAGCTCAATTTTATGCTTCACCGAGTCATCGCCCATGCGAGTGAAAAGCTCCTCCACTTCCCGCTTCTCTAGCGGCACCGGGGTAACGCCGGCCCCAATAAAACCAGTCACCCGCGGGGTATTACGGACCACATACCACGAGTCGTCGGTAACGATCATATCTACCAAGACGTAACCGGGATAAATCTTCTCCTCTTCCGTTACCCGCTTGCCACCCTTCACCTTCACCTTCTTCTCACTGGGGACGAGGACATTGAAGATTTTATCTTCCATCCCTAAAGACTCAATCCGCTGTTTTAAGTTGCGGGCGACGGCGTTCTCATACCCAGCATAGGTATGAATCGCGTACCAATTGCGGCCTTGATTAAGTTCTTGTCGTGCCATAAATAATTAAAATTAGAAAAACATTTTAACGAGAGAGGTGAAGACAAAGTCAAATGTCCCTAGTAAAGCGGCGCAGGCGAGAGACAGACCAATGACCACCACAGTAAAGTTAATCGTCGCTTGGCGGCTGGGCCAATTGACCTTCTTCAACTCAGCCCGGGTTTCTTGTAAGTAAGTAGAGAGACTCATAATTAGTTTAGATTATAACGTTTTTCCGGTAATTAAAAACGCCCCGCAGGGCATGTCTCTCAAGCTTAGCAGAAGAGACTAGTAGCTGTCAAGATGACTACAACCCCGCCAGGGTGACAGCGGTGTAGAGAACGGCGAGACCGAGGAGGGTGGCGACGGTGGTCCAAACAGTCGGATGACCGTGATGGCTCTCGGGCAAAAGGTCGCTCGCGCCAATATAGAGGAAAAAACCACAAAAGAGGGCGAGTACCAAGCTTAAAACATTTTGCGGCAGCGTGAAGAAAAAGGTAGAAATTACGCCCAGCACCGGCGCGGCGGCATCGGCGAGGAGCCACTTGAAGGCCTGCCGCCGCGCGCCCTGATTTTTTAAAATTAAATTAACGGTATTAATGCCATCAGAAAAGTCGTGAGTCAGCACCGCCGCCGCCACAATCGCCCCCACCACAACCGAGACCTGGAAGGCAAGGCCAATCGCCACACCGTCTAAGAAGCTGTGGAGAGAGAGCGAACCGGCTCCAAGTTGCCCCCGCCCATGACTATGCTCCTCCCCCGCCTCATGACAATGGAAGAAGAACCAGCGGTCTAAAATTAAGTAGAGAGCAAAGCCAATCGCCGCCACGGTGGTAACTACGTTCACCGGATAAAATTGCTGACCTAAATCAATCGCTTCCGGCAAGAGGTCAAAGAAGGCCACCCCCACCACCGCTCCCGCCGAGAAGCCAAGAATTAAATGGAGTTTGTCTTTAAAACGGAGAGCAAATAATCCGCCCAAGAGTGTGGCACAGAAAGCGGCCAAAGCAATTAATAAAATCATAATGATTATTGTACCACTCCCGTCAAATAATTAAGCAATTCCTGCTTCACTTCAGCTAAGGGTTTGTCCACCGTTGCCCCAGCGGCGACCGTATGCCCACCACCGCCAAACTTTTTCATCAATTCCATTACATTATATTTATTACCATTGCTAGAGCGAGAAGAAATGCCGGTTTTACCCGCTTGATTTTCTATTAAAAGAAAGCTCATCACTACCCCATCAATTTCCTTCAACATCATATTAACACCGCTGTTATGAGTATCACTCCGGGTTAAACTTAAACGTTGAGTAGTCTCGTAATCCATAGAACCAATAGTGACCTTGCCAGCAAAGTAAACTTCCATCGTATCCAGAATATAGCCAATAAATTTAACCGTCGCTAAACTTTTACTCCCATAGATTGAGAGGAGGAGTTGGTCAAAGTCGGGCGCAATTTTAGCCAACTCTGCCGCTACCGCGAAAGTGTGACTAGAGGTATTCCGATATTTAAACCCGCCGGTATCAGAATGGATTGCCACTAGCAAGCATTGAGCGATGGCGGGAGTAATGGTGATTTTCCACTCCGTAAATAAATCAAACAAAATTTGGGCGGTGGCCGGATAATTAGTGACCACTAAATTAATGTCACCAAAGCCAAGGTTACTTGAATGGTGATCAATCACGACAGTTTTTAAATTAGAGGGAAAAACCACTTCTTGAACGACTGAAATCCTTTTACTATCAGCGCTGTCTAAAATAATAAACAGATCAAATTGCGCCAGATCAAGCTTAAAGTAATTTTTAAGGACAATCTTCTCACTGCCAGGAAAGTATTTAGTAAAGTTTGGTAAATCTGAATCGCCTTTAATTACCGTCACTTTTTTTCCCATTCCTTCTAAGGCGTCCATCATCGCGAGAGCTGAACCAATAGAATCTTGGTCGGGATTATAGTGACAATGGAGAAGAATATTATCAGCCTTCTCCACCGCGGCCCAAATCTGCGGCGCCAAGGTTTTAATTTTTGGATCCATATTTCTTTAATTCAGATTGAGGAGTAAAAAGTTTACCAATTTTAATCGGTTTTTTAGACACTACCATGAGCCAATGCCCCTTATAACCTTCGCTGGCTCGCCACCACTTGGCATGCCAACGAGTCATAAATTGCTCCTCGGGCAACATAAAGTCATCGCCATTCCACGGATCACTCAAGATAATCGTCTGCAATTCTGTATTATATCCCTTGGCTACGGCAAAGTGACCATCTTCATCGGACGGTTCAATATAATTAACCACCACCGGATAACCCTGACTAATAAAATATTTAAGCTCGGCCAAGCTAGAATAATCATTAACATACGCGTAGAAGCCGGCTCGCTGAACGGCTTTAACCATTTTATTATTATCGGCCGAGCGCGTCTCAAGCTCGCGCGGCGAGGCCATCATTAGCTTACGCACTTTGCGTTGCGAACGATAATCACCAAAAAAGGCCAAGACCATCTGGAGCGTAGCCGGGCCACACATATAATCATTGACTTGCTTGCGATAAGGGACGTCCAATTTCATCCCCCTATTATAACCTAAAAATCTTTCTTTAGCAAGATTTAAAATTATTTATAGAAGTACATCTCCACCCCATCCCACCAGCCATTGCCATTAGAATCGCGCTTATTGGGGTCAGTTTTAATACAACTTGCCGGGTCGGGCTGATTAGTACACGTTTCCACTTGGTCGTCCTTGCCATCTTGATCAGTATCGGCCATTAAGCCACGCAACTTCTCTTCCGGCGTTAGACTAGAGTCCGACACCGCACTCACATACCAACCATTGTTGGGATTGAAATAAAGCACTTGCAAGTCCCCGCTCGCCTTCTTGGTAAAGACAATGATACCCTGCTTATAACCCACACTGGTAGTGCCATGATTATCGGCGATAGTCGCCGTTTCTAAAATCATTTGCTTACCATCTTCCCATTTACTTATATAATCAATTGGTTTAATCATCTTGCCTAATTGATAAACACTGTCCATTCTGGCAAAACAATTGGCTTGCTGTTTAAGATCCTTACAAGCAGGTGAAGTCTGATAAGACAAGTCGGTTAAAGCTTTAAGATCATGGGCTTTAGCCGCGGCTAAATATTTAGTCAGGACTTGCCACGGATCACGAGAGTTAAAAACAGTAGTGGTAGAACTAGCACTCGTGCTGGTGCTGTTAGTGAAATTATCAATAACATCAGCAATGGGCGCCGTGGAAGTGGCAAGGGAAGGAGTTGGAGAAATATTTTGGGGCTGATTAAATAAGTACAAACCGCCACCAATAATTATCAAAACTAGAACGATAGCGCCTAAAACAAAGTTTTTATTATTCATGACTTCATTATCCATATTAAACAAGGTAAGGCAAATAACAGAAAAGCGGCCCGCCTGGTTACAGGACGGGCCGCAAGCAAGAATCAATTACTGGGATTGCCAGAACTAGCTCTGGCAATTTCTTTCAGAAACATTAACAGAGCTAAACCAAGAAACTTGGTGTTAAGCAATTTGGTATTTGGACCAAGTTTCTTAAGCCACTCCTCATCAGACAAACCCGAAGAAATTATCGCACAATACTGATTAAATCTCACCGGATTCATCAACTGACTCAATTTCTCAACAATGATCAACTCCGCCTCTTCCTGCTCAACCAAAGTAAAGATTGTATTCGTAAAAGTAGTGTCCCTTTCAAAAACCTCCAAAACTCTAACTTGAATCTCCTGACTTAAATTCAAATAAACTTTCATGGTCCTCTCCTCCTCTGCCTAAGACATTAACACAAGAGAGGTAAAAAGTCAATTTACCACGGTATAGACTCCCCCTTAAACCAGAGTTGGCCAGTGGGGTGGGACGAGAGGGAGAAGGTATAAATATTCTCCGCTGCCTCGGCCGGAGTAAGATCGGCCTCTTCCCCACCCATTGTGGTCTTGACCCAACCGGGGTGAAGGGCGGAAACAATTATTTGCTGATCTAAGCGCCGAGCGAGCGTCACCATATACATATTAAGCGCCGCTTTAGATATTTTATACGCCGGATAATGATCAGGATAATGACTAATCCCTCTGCCCGATAAAGCAAGTGAGCCCGCTTCAGAAGAAATAAAAATGATCTGGCTACCTTCAGCCAAGAGAGGTAAAACTTGCTCGGTAAAGTTGGCCGTACCCACAACATTAACCTTAAGCGTCTGACTTAATTTATCTGGCTTTAATGCTGTCTCTTCTTCATCCAGCAACACGCCGGCATTATTGATTAACAAATCTATTTTTAAATTGAAGCCGGCAATAATTTTAATCGCTTCTCCAATACTATCCTCACTTGAGAGATCAAGGGGTACCGTTTTTAAATTAGCCTTCACTAAATCTGGCCCACTGTTTAAATAAGTGCCAATTACTTGCCACCCCTCGGCCAAAAACTTCTCGGCTAAAGCTAAACCAATCCCCCGGCCAATACCAGTAATTAAAACCGTTTTCATTACCCCAGTATAACAAAAGCGGGCAAGTATATTATAATTGGATCAACTTATGATCAATTACTTTGCCTATGGCTCCAATATGGATCTAAAGAGGGTGGAAGAAATGGGGCTTAAATTAGCAAGTATTCATCAGGGAAAGCTCGCTGATTGGAAACTGGTCTTTAATGTGATTAATAATAAGCAAGAAGGGACGGGTTACGCCAATATTGTCCCTGCTCCTGGCCAAACGGTAGAAGGAGTAATCTATGAAACTGATCACGAGAGTATGCAGAAACTAGATTATCATGAAGATTATCCCCGGTATTATAAGAAAAAGCACGTTTTAGTGACGGACGATGATGGTAAGAAAATAGACTGTATCACTTACGTAGGCAATCAGAAGATGCTCGAACGAGGCTTAAAACCACTCCGGATTTATATGCGCCATCTCTTGAATGGTAAACTCTTCTTAAGTAAAAAATATTTGGAAAAACTAGAGCACGTTAAGACAATCAAGAAAGCCGAGAAATAAGTCCCAATACGGCCCGGGTAATAAACGGCGCTTGATACGTTTTGGGCATAGAACGACGTTGTAGGCCAAAACCAATTTGCTCGTAAAGTCGGCTATGTTTAACTTGAGAAAGATACTTTTGACTGGTAATAATCGTACCTAAAAATGTTTTAAGTTCGTTCGCTCGCGGCTCCATCCCCCGGCCCAAAAAGTGCTTAATTGCTGACGCCTCTGGCGTCACCTCAAAATGGCCGCGGATCTCACCATCATTAAAAACTCTAATGTGGTATTGGCGGCTGAAGCTCACCAACTTCCGCCACGAGAGAACCTGGCCCGAATCGGTCCAAGCCACGAAGTGATTACCAAAACCCTGGTGAGCAAGGTGTCCCTTTAGACTTTCTATAGTCTGCCCCGGAGCGAGCCAGCCCAAGTGATAGGGTTGGCGATACGGCTCACTATTTGATTGATGTAAAAAGTTAAAAGCCCGCTCAATGAGCGGCCACAAAGGATAAAGAACGCTACTCCAAATAAACTGCCGCAAGCGCTGATTGATGGTAAGATCAGTAAACATCACTACCCATTCTAGCATTGGCGGGACAAAATTACTTCCGGCTAATATGTTGCCAGAGCCAAATACCTACCAAGATTAAATCAATCAAGACTATCAAGCCCGTCAGCGGACCAAGTAAACTCATGAACCCTAACCCCGCCCCATAGCCGTACATCATAAATAATTTAAATTAACCTGATAATAGATTCATTATAACAAAACGCGAGGGTCGCGTGGTCGCGCGCGTTAGGACGATATTCGAGAAAATCGACGATGCAACGATTTACATTCCGAGCTTCAAGAATTGCTACCCCACACCCGCGCTCACTGTATCTAAAAAATAATTACTCCTGCATTATACCTGCATTTGCAGGTGGGCACACGTTGCTTTCGCGTTGCATTAACAACGGAGGGCAAGACTGCATTCCGACTGTAATTGCAGTCTCTACCCTACACACCCACTCTGTATCTTGAAGCGATGTCCTAAATTCTGTCATGTACCCGTCTGTCCATTTTTTCACCATTTTTAAATGCTGGGCTCAACCGTTTTTCCACCGTTTTTTAACGGCTAACCATGAGGTACGGACCGCCCATGCACGGGAATTGGCAGAGGCCGACCAGAAGTCCGAGTGCGAAAGCTGCCGGCATTGAGACTGTGTTGATGAGCCTACCCATCGAGCGGTGAGCTGCGTCGGGAATCTTGAGCTTGAGCGGAAACTTCGGAAAGAGCGCCCCGATGAGATTAAGGAGTCCGAAGATAATGAGCATTGACGCTCCAAGCTTGCCCATGAAGTGCGGTGTGTTGAAGATATGAATGACCTTCAAAATGCCGATGCCAATCGTGAAGTATGCGGCAAATATGCCGGCAATGTAGAGCCCGCCGATTTGTAAGATTTTCTTTCTGGTCATCTGCAATCCAAAAAGAAATGCAATAGTGATGAGGAGAATTGAGAACGAGCACGGGTGGACGCTGTCGAGGAGTGCCGAGAACGCAACCAGAGGCAGAAGCCAAACGCCCCCTCCGCTTATGCTCCACAAGAATGAGGAGAATCCGGGACTGTATTTGAGAGTCACTACCGCGATCAATGCGATGAGCACGACTCCGATGCTGATAAGTAGTTTCTTCATAGGGTTAAGGTGTTACGACCGCCTTAATCTCAAATTGGAGCGAAGCGCCCGACGTATCTGTAACTGTCACGAAGCGGTCAATCGCGCCGACACCAGCGGGACCATGAGCGTTGGGATCGTAGGTGACACGGACTGTTCTTGTCTCACCGGCTTTGACTGTGTCATTGGTTGCTGTCATGCCTCCCATTCCCGGCATGCCAAAGGGACCCTTGGTTGATCCGTCAGGCAGGACAAGCAAAGCCGAGGTGCACATACAGGATGACTGCACATTGTTAATGGTGATATCTGAAGCTGTCTGATTTGTGAAGGTAAAGTCCTGATGGACATCGCCGTTCTTCATTGAGATCGTGCCGAAGTCGTAGAAGGTACTCGATGCGGTCAGGGCGCTTTTTGCTCCTGTGGATGCAACTCCTTGAACAGACGCCGCCGAACTGCTGCTCTTTTGATAGGAGAGGACAAGGAGAAAACCGATCACAAATATGACTATGAGAGTGATGATGATTGTTTTTGGTTTCATTGTTGTTAGAAGTGATTAAGAAGCTGATAATGCAAAAGCCCGCGGCTGTAGGACGCGAGCGTGAGCACTCAAAAAGCAGGGCTTCTTAAGTGCTCTTACAAATGAGAGGGGCTGTTTTCAAAAAGAGACAGCCAGCGCGTTATTTTTCTGTTGTATGAATTTGGAGGCGGAGAGTCGTATAAAACTGTAGCAGGGATCGGCGGACCAGAGAGAGGCGATCGTATGGAAATAATGAGTATGGAGCAAACAGCAAGAATGAGAGAAATAATCAGTGCAGCGAAACTGGTGCCCACCGGCACATTAAGAAATGCGTAATATGCCGAGACGTGATGGATAGCAACAGCCGCAGTATCTTGCGGACAAAGCGAAGCGCCCATCGCCGAGAACGGACAGTCACCGACCATGCGCCCGTCCGGTCCCTGCATCATCACGTTGAAGCTGAAAAATGCCACCGATAGAAACGATGCGAGAACAAGTATAGTAATGATTTGTTTATAAAAAGATTTCATCGGTTATAGTTTCGCCCGCTTCAAAAGCACCGCATTGAATGCCACAATGACTGTAGAGACGGACATGAAGGCGGCAGCTAATGCCGGCTGTAAAATTATACCCTTGTATGCAAGGACTCCGGCCGCCAAAGGCAGAGCGATGACGTTATATCCTGTCGCCCAGAAGAGGTTCTGGATCATCTTGCGGTACGTCATCCGCGAAAGATTGATGATCTTCACAATATCGCGCGGATCATTCCTGACTAGGATAATTCCAGCTGATTCAATTGCAACATTGGTGCCCGCACCGATAGCGATGCCCAGATCAGCCTGAGTCAGAGCCGGAGCATCGTTGACGCCGTCGCCGACCATAGCGACTTTTCGTCCTCGAGACTGGAGCTCGCGCACTTTCTTCACTTTGTCTTCAGGCAGGACACGGGCAAAGTATTCATCAAGCCCGAGTTCTCCGGCCACACGTTTGGCTGTTTCTTCGCTGTCGCCGGTGATCATCGCCACCTTGATGTCTGACTCTTTCAAATGAGCGATTGCCTCTTTTGATTCCGGACGGACCGCGTCAGCGACAGATATGGTTCCGACAATCTGTCCATCGCGCTCTACCACAATGTCGTCACCACCTTTTGTCCCAACGAAGACGCGGACACCCGCGATTATACCTTCAGCACCCCGGCCCGGCACACGCTTGAAGTCGGCAACATCGTGGAGCTTCAACGATCGGCTCTGTGCCTCCTCAACGATAGCCTTGGCGATCGGATGTTCCGAATGAGTATTGACTGAAGCTCCTAAAGCCAGTGCTTCATCTGAAGTTGATTTTGTCACCTTGAATTTTGCCTCCGTAAGCGTGCCTGTCTTATCAAAAAGGATCGTGTCAATAGTTCGTGCTGACTCAAGTGCCAGACGATTCTTAATTAAGAGGCCATTCTGCGCTGCCTTGGTCGTTGAAATTGAGGCAACCAAAGGAATAGCTAAGCCCAGAGCATGCGGGCAGGTAATGACCAGAACCGCCACTAATCGCTCGACTGCAATGACGATGCCTGCGCCCACAAATATCCATGCACCGAAAGTTGTCCCTCCGGCGATGATGGCAATAACTGTAAGCCATAGAGCGGCTCGATCCGAGAGCATTTGAAGACGCGACTTGGAAGCCTGAGCGTCAGCAACCAGACGCATAACCCCTGCCAAGAATGTGGCTTCACCAATCTTCACGATCTCAACCTTGAGACTGCCGTCGCCGTTGATCGAACCCGCAATTACCTCATCACCCTGTTGTTTTGACACAGGCTTTGATTCACCGGTGATTATTGATTCATTCAAGTCTGACTTGCCATCAATAATCTTTCCGTCCGCAGGAACCTTTGAGCCCGGCTTCACGAGAACGATGTCGCCGACTTTTAAATCATTTATGGAAATAATTTCTGTCTTTCCCCCGCGGATTACTTCTGCCTTGTCAGGCAATAGTTTAGCGAGTTCCTTGAGGGCTCCTTGCGCGCCTTGGACAGATTTCATCTCGATCCAATGGCCGAGAAGCATGATAGCGATCAAGCTCGATAGTTCCCAGAAGAGGTTGTTGCCTGTTCCTCGAATGACAGTCCAGACGCTAAAAATGTATGCCGACGTTACCGCCAGAGCGATGAGCGTCATCATACCGGGCAATCGTGCTCTAAGCTCACGATACGCGCTAGCCAAAAATATCCAGCCGCAGTAGAAGTAAATGATCGAGCCAAGAATCAATTGCAAGTATATCGAACCGGAAAATGCTGGTAAATGAATCCCGACTAAGCCCGCCATCTCTGAATACAAGAAAATCGGAATTGTTAGGACTAGGGCGATCCAGAATTTAGTGAGGAATGATGTTGTTTTATGTCCAGCATGCTTATTGAAATCATCATGGCTTCCGTGTTCGTGAGCCTTCTTTCCTTTAACTGGCACAAGTGCCATGCCGCATTCCGGACACATGCCCGGCTTGTCGCGCTTGATTTCAGGATGCATGGGACAGGTATATAAAACCGCCCCGCCGTGATTGTGAGGCTCTGTTGATTTCAGTTCTGGTTTTATATGGTCGCAGCAATCCATATTTATATTTATTTGCCTTCGCGTTCTATCTGTCGACGATAAAGAGCACAAACCGCAGCAGAGATCGATACGAGTGTGAGTACAACGGCGTCATTGATGCAGTGCTGATAGGTGAAACCCCAGATGGTTCCGCTTTCTCCTGCAAGCCATGCACCGATGAGTGCAAGTGCTCCCCAGATGCCTGTGACTATTGAAACTCCGTGCATTATTGATGATTTTTTCATTGTAATTTTATCTTTATTATTTTCTAAGCCACTTAACCGCAGCTGCGATACCTAGAGCTAGGAGCACCCAGACAAGAATCATAGTGATCCAGCCGAACCCGCCGTAGTAGCCACCCATCATTCCCGGAACACTCATCATCCCGTACCAGGGATGAGAATTTTGATAAGTATTATATCCATTCATCATGCCGTAGCCGTTATATCCGCCGTTCATCATTGGACCGAAACCCATCATGCCTGCAGGGAAAGCAACGTTGACATTACATCCCGAGAAGCGCTCACCCATGGCAATATGCATGGACTTCAAATAGTCAGCGCCATATGATTTTTCGATATATTGCTCCATTGAATCGTGAGAAGAACCCATCATGAGGCCCATGTAATAATCACCAAGCGATTCATAGTTGTCCTGAGATAAGTCAGTACATGCAAGAGTCTTGGCCTGCAATTTTTGTGCAATTGCCTGCCCAGCCGCTTCGCCAGCATCTAAAGGCTGACTGGCTGTGCCAGAAGCATTTTGCGCTGTGCCATACATCATTTGAGCGGACGCACCAGCGAAAGGAATGACAAGAAGTGCGAATGCGAGGGTAAATATAATTTTTTTCATGGTAATTTTGGTTAATTGATAATTTTTCTAACAAAAGCTTTTGCTAGGTTTGCGCCAGCTTATATATTTTCAGAATTTCGGTCACGGCTTTCTTTTCTTCGCCATGCTTGATCTGATGCATGATGTGAGTCTCCAAATGATTCTGTAGGATTAGGTTGCCGATGCCTGACAAAGCTTCTCGGACCGCCTCGATCTGCGTGATAATATCGACGCAGTATTTTTCCTGCTCTACCATCTCCTGGATGCCTCGTACCTGACCGGCCACTATGGCAAGCCTGCGCTGAGCTCCCTTTTTTATCTCTTGTTTCATAAGCTTAGTATACCCCCTAGGGGTATACTCGTCAAATTCTACTTATCAACATGTTCGATCTATACTACCCCACGAGCCAGCTCACTATATTGGAAAAAAGCTCGATTCGGTGTAGATTTGTAGGAAATTACTATTACCCAATATGACGGCCAAGGAAAACATAGAAACTATAAAGAAACACCTCAATGATAGAGCTCTGATAAGCCCGCGAGGTCCCGTGCATGTACGACTGCGCATGCGTTACGGGAAAGTCTATATTTTCAGAGAGGATCAGAATTTGATTCTTAAAAAACTCCAGGAGGAGGGTTATATCAAGAACGTCGTAATGGATGATGACCAGCGTGGCCTCACTTATGAAAGGGGTTCTGGAGTAAGCGAGACAGCACAGATTGCTATGCCGGAAAAGTTTATCGTCACGCTTAAAGATCGCGAAATCAGGATTAATGATTTTCTCCTGGCCAAACCATATGCGACAGGAAAGAATATGAGCTTTTTTGAATATTTTTTTGAGCACCCAGATACAGAAATCGACCGCGAAGAAATGCCTGATTATCTCAAAAAGGAAGTTTCCGGCAAAAGTTTTGTAAAAGTCCTAAACGCTATTGGCTTCACAGGCGAAGTCCTTAAAGCCTTTTTCCCAAAGCGAGGCAAAGGTTCTGCGCTATTTCGAAAAGAAGTCACGAAAAATGACTTGGAAAGGAACGGTATCAACCTGGATGTTTTTCTTCAAGAATTACGCTTGGCTGAAGTCCGATCTAGTCCGAAGTAGCCCAGAATAGTCCGATATTCCAGTTCTTTTTTGCCACACGGCCATACTGCTCACGTCAGTATGGTTTTTTCTTTCTCCTAAAAAGAATTTATTAGCCAAAAGATAATTACAATGATCCGAAGCAAAACAACAAGAAAACAACCGCCGGAGGACAGCGATTCTTTCGGTGATTCGTCGTTAGTGTTCACCACTTACGATCTCGGCGTATCCGCCGCACTGCTCTGTCTGGATTATGAGCTGGTCCGGCTTGATAGAGAGAATCCTCGCAAGGCCCTTTTCGTATTCAAGAAAGGTCCTCGAATTGAAGAATATGCGAATAAATATTTTACGGATCAGCTCGAAGTCAAAGCCCGGTCGTTCTTTGACAGCATCAAAGCTTTGAAGAATAAACTTTACTCGGAATAGTCATGCTGCTTTTGGACGCGGACATCAGGAAATTCCAAGAGCTCTACAAGGCTCGCTTTGGAATAGACATAAGCAAAGAAGAAGCCTTGGCAAAAGGCACTCAACTTTTGCGCCTGATGGAACTCGTCTACAAGCCGATGACACCGGAAGAGCACAAGCAGATCCACAAACGACGGCTCGAAACGCTTCCCTTACTAGCCCATAAATTACAAAATCATGAATCAGAATCTAGAGTCACTTACGATCAAAGAGGAACTCGACAAAATTAAGGAACGCATCACCCCGCCTGAACCGATCACTCTTGATCAGGTCCGTGAGGTGCTAGACCTCACCATCAAAAAGGATGATGGAAATAAAATTATCACCTTTCTCGCCATGCTTGCAGCGTATACCGACAACGCGCAATTCAATATCAGTTTCAATGCTCCATCATCATCCGGGAAGAGCTTCATTCCTCTCGAGATTTCAAACCTCTTTCCACAGGAGGATGTGATGAAACTCGCCGGTGCATCGCCTACCTCATTTCTCCACGAGAGCGGCGTATATAAAAAGGAAACGAATGAACGCTTTATAGACCTCTCAAGGAAAATTATTATCTTCCTCGACATGCCACACGCGACGCTTCTCACAAAGCTACGCTCACTCCTCTCTCATGACGAGAAAGAGACAAGACACAAAATCACCGACAAAACCGAGAAAGGTGGCACACGTACAAAAACCGCCGTCATCAGAGGCTTCCCGTCGGTCATATTCTGCTCGGCCAATGCCAAAATGGACCAGCAAGAAATGACTCGCTTTCTGCTTCTTAGCCCTGAAATAAATCAGGAGAAGATACTTGCCGGTATTCATCAGTCATCTCGCAAAGAATCCGACAAAAAGAAATACTATAAAGAGCTCAGCGAGAATCCTCTGCGAAAAGCCCTCATCGAACGCATCGCTTTAATCAAAGCTGCCGGTGTTGATGAAATAATTATCGAGGATGAGAAAGCTGTCCAGCAAAGATTCCTTGCCCATATCCAAAATCCGCAGCCGAGAAACCAGCGCGACATAAAGCGCATCTACTCGATCATCAAATCGGTTGCCCTCTTAAACGTCTGGCATCGCAAGCGCCAAGGCACGACGCTTTACGCTTCCGAATTCGACATCGATACTGGCTTTGAGATTTGGGATAAGATATCGCTCTTTCAGGAGCTTGAAATATCACCGTACCTCTACGAATTCTATTCGCAGATTATTCTGCCCTTGTGGAACCGGGACCAGACCGATGAGTTTGGTGATCCTGTTCCTGAAGAAAAGAAAATAGGCGTTACCCGCCAAGACATGCTTAAGCAATATGCTCACGTCTATGGTGGCAATCTGGGAATGTTCAGGCTCCGCTATGACTATCTGCCGAACATCGAATCTGCTGGCCTTATCTTTCAGGAGCCGGACCCGAATGATCGTCGGCAACTCCTGACATATCCCACAATTGCCGCTAAGAGGCTTGAGAAAACGGAGGAAATACATAGTGCGTACGAGCCGGGGGTAAATATCGCAAACAATGAAAATGAGATAAGAGTCGGGGATGTTCCATTCTAAAGGACTTGCAATTACCCCACGAAGAAGGTAACACAGCAACACCCTTTAGCATTAACATTACCCAATTATATGGCTACAAATGTTGAATATTTCATGTATGCCCGCAAATCCTCTGAGTCCGAGGATCGGCAGGAGCAGTCAATCGAAGACCAGGTAAACCGCTTGAAAGAGCGTGCTAATTCTCTTGGCATTTCTGTAAAAGAAATCTTGACCGAGGCAAAGTCAGCGAAACAGCCGGGCCGTCCTGTTTTCAATGACATGCTCAAGCGCCTTGAGAAAGGAGAAGCGAAAGGAATCCTCTGCTGGCAGATCAACCGCCTGGCGCGTAATCCGATCGACAGCGGAAAGTTGAGTTGGATGCTTCAGAAAGGAATCATTGAGTCCATTCAGACAATGGAACGTGAGTATCTACCTGACGATAATGTTCTCTTGTTCAGTGTTGAGAGTGGAATGGCGAATCAATTCATCATCGAGCTCCGCAAAAACACGAAACGTGGCATGCATGGCAAAGCCGATCGCGGATGGTTTCCATCAAAGGCTCCGGCAGGCTACATCAACGAACGGCTTGAACATACCATTCAGCCTGACCCTGAACGCTTCGACCTCATCCGCAAGATGTGGGACCTTATGCTTACCGGAAACTATACGCCAGTAAGCATAGCTGAAATCGCAAGCAAGGAATGGGGCTATCGGTCCTTAAAAAGTAAGCGGAGCGGTGGAGTCGAGATGGCTCCGAGCGTGATCTACAAAATGTTTAAGAATATTTTCTATACGGGAATGTTCGAGTGGGGCAAGAAAGTCTATAAAGGAAATCACAAGCCGATGATCACCCTCGAGGAGTACGATCGGGTCCAGGCTATTTTCGGTAGGACCGGCAAGCCAAGGGGTCAGACACATGAGTTCGCATTCACCGGGCTTATTCGCTGCGGTCTATGCGGTGCGATGTATACCGGAACTGAAAAGACTAAGACCATAAAGAAAACTGGCGATCTCAAAACTTACACTTACTATCATTGTTCAGGCCACAAGAAAGGCGTGCCATGCCCTAAGCGAAATCCAATCAATCTCATTGACCTCGAACAGCAGATCGAGCTTCTGCTTGAGGAATACACCATACTCCCCGAGTTTCAAACCTGGGCTATCGAGGCTTTGGATCGCAACAACGATAAGGAAATCGAGGAACGTACCAAGATTTATGAGATGCAGCACAAGACTGTCGTTGAGTCGCAAACCGAGCTCGATAACCTGACCAAAATGCGCTATCGCGATCTCATCGATGATGACACATTCGTCAAAGAGCGAGATACGCTCAAAGAGAAAATCGCCCGATTACAAGCGAAACTCCGGGAAACCGAGGGACGTGCCTCAAAGTGGCTCGATCTCACCGAGCAGGTATTCAGCTTTGCCTGCTTTGCCCGGAAGGAGTTTGTTATGGGTAATCTTCAGCGAAAGCGTGAGATATTCTCGGCACTCGGCCAAAACTTCTACATCAAAAATGGGAAAGTCTTTATTACTGCCAACGAATGGCTCCAGCCAATCAAAGAAGCATACCCTGAATTTAGGGCTGAATTTGAGAGGTTAGGACTGAGAGAATACAGTTCTGTTGAGGCGAGAAATGTCGCTTTTCAACAACTGATTCTCGAATGGGGTGCCTACAGAGATTCGAACTCTGACTGAGGGTTCCACAAACCCTAGTGCTAACCATTACACCATAGGCACCATATTGTTACTCGTAATGCGGGGGCTCTTCTTTAACTCCGGCTCTAAAATTGGTTTGTCGGGCCAGAGCGTAAAGGACGGAAGATAAGCGATTAAGGTAAGCGCGAGAATATTCACCGACCTTACGCTCTTCACCTTCTACCACTTGCACTACCCGCCGCTCGGCGCGGCGCGCCACCGTCCGAGCGAAGTCAAACATCGCTCCCAGCTCGGTCCCCCCCGAGACAAAGAAGCTTTTAATCGGCGGCAATTCTTGCTCAATGCCATTAATCACTGCTTCCAACTGCTTCACCTTCTCCGGGGCGATGGTCTTCTCGGCGCCGGCCAGCTCGGCTTGGATGATGAAAAGGTTGTGCTGAATACCGCGGATAAGGGCGGCCGTTTCTTCACCTGCTTTCATTTTAATTAAACCGAGGAAGGAGTTGATCTCGTCCATACTACCGAGAGCCTCGGCCACGGCCGAGCTTTTAGACACGCGTTGTTTACAGCCAAAGAGGCCGGTGTCGCCTTTATCGCCTTTACCCGTAAAGAGCATAAAGTCAATTTACCACAAAAATGGCAAAAAGAAAGCGCGACATTTCCCAAGTAATGACGCGCTGTTGGGCAATCAAACGAACTGCAGTTGCTCGCCTGATTTATAGAGTTCGGGCGGATGATAAGCTTCATCCCGCTCCCGTCGGGCAAAAAACTTGCCCTCAATTGGCACTCGACCATGTTTGGCGAACCAAACATTACTAATCGCCCTTGCTTCACTTACCGCGTAGGACGAACCAGAGTAACGATTTAGAGCACCAACTTTTTCGTAAACATTCCATTTCGGCTTGGGCCGTTTGGATTTAGGTGACATTTAATCACCCCCTTTCCATCTTCTATAATACACTAAATCAATTAAAAGTCAAGTGTGCGCGGGAGAGGACTCGAACCTCCACACCCTTGCGGGCTCTACCACCTCAAGGTAGCGCGTCTACCAATTTCGCCACCCGCGCTCGTTAAACAAACCTTATTCTACCGCTGTTTCGGTGGCAACTTCAACTGCTGGTTCAATAACTTCATCCTCGCCCAAATTCTGGACAATGTTAGTACTTAAAATTTTCATCCGCTTCTTTACTTCCCGCGCGGCCTTGTCACGGATGTGATAGAGCTTGGAGCGGCGATTCTTGGTCCGCTTCACCACTTCAATTTTATCAATATTAGGCGAGTATAAAGGGAAAATCTTCTCCATTCCCACACCGCTCGCCACCTTGCGGACGGTAAAAGTGGCCCCCTGCTCGGTACCGTGCTTCCTGGCAATTAAGAGACCCTCAAAAAGCTGAAGGCGGATCTTGCCCTTTTCTTTAATCTTCTGATAGACCTTCACCGTGTCGCCGGTTCTAAGGTCAAGTCTGGCGCGTTTGCTAGTATCCATAACGGGGTTTACTTTAGCATGCGCGTCGCAACTGGGCAAGGGCGACGGTAAAGTCGCCCGGTAGCGCCGCCGCCCAGGCGGCGCGCTCCCCGCCGGGCAAAGTGAGCGCCAACCGGCTCGCGTGGAGCGCGAGCCGGCTCATGCCCGGCGGGCACAAATTGCCCGTGCCATATAAAATGTCGCAAGCAATCGGGTGTTGATACGCTTTAAAATGGGCTCGGAGCTGATGAGTCCGGCCAGTTTTAGGAAAAGCTTCTACTAAAGTGAAGTCGCATAAGTGCTCAGCAATCTTAAATTTAGTCTCGGCTGGGCGGAGCTTGCCATAAGCCTTGGCACTCGCCACCCGCACTCGCGGATCTTGACCCGAGCGCCCAATGGGAGAAGAAATAATTTTCTCCTCTCCCACGGCCATCTTTACTTCACCAGTTAAAAGAGCGAGATAAGTTTTTTCTACCAAGTGATCTTTAAATTGTTTCTTTAACCAGGTAAAAGCGGGTTGAGTTTTGGCCACCACCATCACGCCGCTCGTTTCTTTATCTAAACGATGGACAATCCCCGGCCGATCAGAATCTTCACCTACACTTTTAACCGCCGGATAATTCTTAACCAACCAATCGGTTAAAAATGGTCCCGGAGTGGGTGGAGTAAAGTCATCAGGGTGCACAGTGAGCCCAGCTGGTTTATTAAGCACCAACACGTCGGCATCCTCATAAATAATCTCCGGTACGAGAGCAGACATATTTGATAAAGTAGCATATTTATCGTATCTTGTGTTAATCAGCGCGCTTACCTGCCTGCCGGCAGGCAGGGCTCAGCTCCGACGTTGTAGTCGGAGTCCCGACCGTGAAGCGCGTCGGGATTGGTTATTTTAAAATTTGCGCGCTTAGCTCAGTTGGTAGAGCAACTCGTTTACACCGAGAAGGTCGGGGGTTCAAGTCCCTCAGCGCGCACCTGCTCCCCGTAGTTTAATGGATAAAACTCCGGACTTCTAAGCCGGCTATGGAGGTTCGATTCCTCCCGGGGAGATAAACGTTTGACAATAATAATTTATAATGCTACTTTAATATAGTAACAGTTATTTATTGTTTTGAGATCAAAATAAACACACCTTTTGAAAGGAGGTCTGTTAAATGTTATTTGACATTAATAGTACTGCGACAATACGCATGAGAGGATGGCATCACGACGGTAATTTTTGCAAGAGACATCTCGCACAAGGCAAAATGATTCATCTTCTTGCAGAAACCTCCAATGTTTGTGACCAAGATTGTGAATATTGCTACACAGTTTTACTCACACTCGACGAGCCAGACTTCCACGTAAAACCACTCCCGGGAGAACTTTCATTAGAAGAAAGGAAAGATCTCATAGATCAAGCTGTAGATCTTGGTGCTGTATCTTATGATATCGTTGGTGCTGGCGAACCGATTATCGATCGTAACTTTTTGTCACAGATCGAATATGCGGTATCAAAGGGGCTGGTTCCCATTGTTTTCACAAATGGTTCAATTCTGGGTCATTCAAAACACGGTCCAAGATTTGCAGAACGCTTATGGGAACTTGGTGCGAGCGTTGTTGTTAAATGGCACAGTACAGACAGAATCATCCACGACGAGATTGTGAGGAGAAAAGGAGCAGGAGAGAAACGCGATCATGCGATTAAACTTCTCAAGGCAATGGGATTCAATAAGACAAATCCAACTCGTCTCGGGATTGATAACATTGTCTACCAACGAACCCTCGCTGAAATACCGGATTGTCTGCGAATGTGCCGAAGTGAAAACATTTTTCTTGTCTGCTCAACCTTCATCCCTTCTGGCCGAACTCAAAAAGCGAATGAAAAGCAAGCTGTTTTCACCGACGTCGCTCGTTTATACGAAGAATGCCGGAAAATAGATGAGGTTGAGTTTGGCATTTCTCACACAACTTCTATGCCTTACTGTGGATATGGGCGGACGTGCACCCAATATATGGGACTTTATGTCACAATCCAAGGCGAAGTGTTTGGTTGTGTTGGAAAAAGCGAAGTTTATGGCAATATAAGAAGACAAGGACTTGCTGACATGTGGAGTGAACGCCTGCCGCTTCTCCAAAATTACGATGGTGGTTGTCCCCCACGGCGGAAGTTCTATGAACAAAGTGTGGCAGTACAAGAGTTGAGAAAATTGTTTTAAGTTCAGGGTTCGGAGTCTAGATAGGCTCCGAACCCATTTTTTATACTAAATTTTACTTGGCTGGATCGGTAAAGTGATCAGGTTGGGAGAGTAAACGCTTAAAGTCAGCGGCCCGAGCAGTGATAAGATTTAAGGTTTTATTGAGCAAGCTTAAATTTAAAGTGGGCGCCGCGGTTGGTGTTGATGTATCAGCAAACTGATCTAAACTAAAATTAAGATATAAATAAATACCCACAACCAACAAGATGATAATAACGAAAGCTATAAATAAATATCGCCAGAGTTTAAACATAATTATTTATCAAAGCTGATTAAAGTTAAGTTAATCACTGCCGACCAACCAGCATCGTGGGCTAAAGAAATCTTAGAGAGCTTCACATTGAACGGCAATCGATCTAAGAGTTGAATAAAGTTAAAGAGATTATTGAATGAGCCTTCAGCATAAAGATTAAAGTCTAGCCCCATCGGACTGGCTACCGCCTGATTAACGGTTAAATTAATTTTATCGCTAGTGGCTAAAGATTCTATCTCCCCAATAAAGTTAGCTACCGTCTCGGGGGTAACAAAGTAAGTATTAATTATTTCTCGCGAGCTTGCCGTTTGCTTAGCCAGAACCGAGAGCTGGGCTGCTTGATCACTACCATTCTTAAAGGTGGAAAGGGTAGTAGTCGTCTCGGCTAAAGTGACCGCTTCTGTCTGAAGCCAAAAAATCAAGCCCACAGTAAGAATAACAAAAATAATTACCAGGGTGAGGGTGATGAGGAAATCTTTTTGCCGATAAAAGGTAAGCATAAAATTATTTTAGCGTCAGGGTAATGGTAAAAGGCGCGTCTTTATCTTTAACCAAGTTCTCGACCGGAGAATCAACTCTGGCAAATATGGGCTCAGCTTGATAGGCCGCCACCAATTTAAGGAGATCATTACGACTCGCCGCCACTCCAGTAATAACAATGGTCCCGGCGGCGCCAGTGCTGGTACTATAAGCCAATTCCGTAAACTGGACCCGCGCCGGGCGGAGTTTAAGGGCGAGCGCCAATTGATCAGTGGCGCTTTCGCCCGGCGCAGCCAGCGTGGCGAGTTGCCGCAAGTGGCGACTAGCGAGAATGATCTCTTGCCGCGCTGCGGTGAAGGCCTGATATTTATCTGCTGGCACTTGGCTCGCTTGAATATTAATTAATTGAGCCGATTCTAAACGCAGTTTAAAAACTAAAAGAGTTAACAAGATATCCGCTAAAATAATGACCACCAGCAATAAGCCCAAACTAACCACCGCGAGCCGACGATAAAAGTCGTTCTTAAGAAAAACTTTCTGATTATAAGGAAGAAGATTCATAATTAATTATTAAGATCTTGGAATGGTCGTAGGGCAAGACCAATCGCCGTGGTAAAGCGAAGTGACTCGTTGAGAGGGAACGGCGGCACACTCTTGACCAAAGAAAAAACTTGATCCCATGGTGCCGCCACGGCAGTAGAGAGATTGGTCCCTGAAGCTAAATACTCTACCAGCCCCGGCAAACTGGCCTGTCCCCCGGCTAAAATCACTTTACCAATAGGTGCTGTCTCGGTTTCCGGTCCACCGTGCTCCCGCCAGAAGTTACCACGCTTCTTCACTTCATCAGCTAGAGCTGACAGAAGTGGTACGAGGGCAAAAAATTGCTCTTCATTACCTCCTCCTCGGGTTAAGCCAAATTTAACTTTCTTTTCTTCCGCCGCTTCAGTGCTTAAGTTTAAATTTTTCCGAATCGCTTCCGTAAAGGCATCACCGGAAATTCCGGTAACCGTGGTGGTGTCCAAGACTTGTCCCCCACTGGCAATGGAGAAACTAGTTCGGACTTTACCCAAATCAATGATCAACGTGGTTTGCCGATCGTGAGGCGATAAGAGCGAGCGGACAAGGGCAGTCCCCTCAAGCTCAAAGCTGCTAACTTCTAAACCGGCCTTAAGGAGCACTCGGCAATAATTTTCAATCGTCTCGCGGCGAGCTGCCGCCACGTCAACCACTTGCCATTTACCATCAGCGCTTATCGCTCCACACTCATAGTCAAAAATAACTGCTGTTGAAGGCAAGGGTACGCGCTCTGGTAGCTCCGCCGCCACTAAAGGTGATAAAAGCGAAGTTTTAACCGGTGGCAACTTTAAGCGGAAGACGTAAGCATCTTCTTCTGGCACGTCGCAAGCCACCACTTTAAGCTGATGTTTAGCGGCTAAGTCTTTAAGCGCCGCGACTAAAGCCGTTTCATCTTTAATCTGGCCATTATCAATTACTCCTAAGGGCAAAGCGGTCTCGCCAAATTTAATTACTTGTAAAGTGCCTCTCTTCCAGCCAAGTTGAATAAACTTAAGCGAGCGGTCAGAGAGATCAAGACCAGCCGGAGCATTGATTAAATAAGCTGGCGGCGGGAAGAGACGGAAAAAAGTTTCTTTCACTTCTTAATTATAACGTGGTACAGCGCTGGGAGAAAGGAGATAAAGATGATAATTAAAACAATGGGTAATAAATAATGGTCCACTCCGGGGATAGTCGCGCCTAAAATAAATCCGAGTAAGGGCATGCCCCCGCCCCAGAGGACGCCGCCAATTAAATTGTAGATAAAGAAAGTGCGATAATTCATCTCCCCCACTCCGGCGAGAATGGGCGCAAAAGTCCGGACAATGGGCACAAAGCGAGCGAGAATGATCGTCTTCTTACCATGGTGATGATAAAAATCTTGCGTCCTCAACACATGCTTTTTATGGAAAAACCAAGAATCCTCGCGGGAGAAGATCTTGGGCCCCACTTTACTCCCAAACCAATAACCAACGTTATCGCCCAAAATAGCGGCAACGATTCCGCCCAAGACTAACCACCCAAGACTGATATAACCTTGGGAAGCCAAGAAACCGGCGGTAAACAGGAGCGAATCACCAGGGAAAAAGAAGCCGAAGAAAAGCCCTGACTCGGCGAAGATAATAATTAAAACACCAAGCAGACCTAAAGTCTGGACTAAAAAAAGCGGATTTAATAATTGACTAATCATTTTACCTCACGCTCTAAATAACTTTTTAAAATGAGTGCCGCCGCCCGGGCATCAGTGCTATCGTCCTGACCAATATCGCGGCGGGCGGCGGCCGTTGTTAGCACTTCCAGTTCACTCTTAATCGGCAAATCAATAATCCCAGCTAAAGCCGTTTTAAATTCATTAATTTCTTTAGCAATGGGATTATCTACGCCTTTAAAATCTTTAGACTCACCCACCACCACTTGATCCACCCCCTCGTCCTCGCAAATTTTACTCACCATCATTGCCGCCCGAGCAGTATTGGGTATCACCCGATAGGGATAAGCAAAACGGCCTTGCTCGTCGGAGAGAGCGAGGCCAATATTTTTACTCCCATAGTCGATCCCTAGAAAGCGCATCAGGCTTATGATAGCATCTAGGGGTATGGATGTGAACACATTAAGCGCCTTATTTGGCAACAATCTCTGGCTCGTCATTGCCCTCGCTTTATGGACCTTGCCGTGGAAGGGGGTGGCCTTGTGGAAAGCGGCCAGCCGCCACGACAAGTGGTGGTTTATTGCTCTCCTTGTGGTCAATACCGTTGGCATCTTAGAAATTTTTTACATCTTCTTCATCGCCAAAAAACCGAAGGTGATGAAAGTGGAATAAAAATAAAAACTCGAGTGACCCGCTCAGACTAAATACCCAGGCGATAAGACCTTATTAAAATATTTTGGTAATCTTTTCAGGCGGTCAATTTAAGAATTAGGCTCAGTTATTTTTTGTGATTCGAAGCAAGATATGCGTACACAATTGGAGCTAAGACCGGTGCGACCAACCCAGCAAATACCGCAACAATCTTATTGCTACCTATCTTTTTTGCACCCCAAAAAGATACAGGTATGGATACCGCCCACATTATTAATAAAACTGTAGTCTCCATATTAATGTCTTAATTTTAGCAGATTTTCTGGTAAAGTGCTACAGTGCTCGAATTAGTTAAAAATTATATTTCTTCGCACCTTGCAGAAAAAAATCCACTATTTTTGCCAAAACTTTCCAATTTAGTAAACGTTATCTTCTTTTTTCTGATTGTTTTAACAATGAGGGGAGTATCTGAATATATTTCCGACAATATATGGTGGAAATTGGTAAGAGTTTGATTGTTGAGAAATATTTTTGTTGTTAATTTATGTTTAGACAAAAACTTTTTAAATTCTTTATCAAAATCTAGATAGAAATGCATTAGTGACAACATCCCTGTTCCAAGATTTTCAAGTATCTTACTAATGAAGTCTGTATCGTCTATTTGAGCATGTAACGCCCAATTGCAATAAAAATTCAGTATTTTAAAATCTGTTTTATTTCTATCAATTTCAAGTAATTTTCTTATTCGCGAAAGAATATAAATAACATCCGTTTCTTCCAAAACATCTTTATCAAGAATACTCTGTAATTTTTCTTTTATATCATTTCTGCTCATGTTTTTAAGAACCCGAGTCGTCTGATACTAAATACTCCTAGCGGAGGGGGTGAGATTCGAACTCACGATACCAATTACGGTATGACGGTTTTCAAGACCGTTGCCTTAAACCACTCGGCCACCCCTCCGTAGACTAGATACTACAATATCTTTACTTTCTGGTAAACTTTCAGGTATGAAGCAAGTCATTATCGGTTTAGTTGGTCATCCGTCGTGCGGTAAAGATACCGTGGCTAATTATCTGACTGAAAAATATAATTTCACCCACGTTTCTACCGGCGATTTGGTGAGAAAGTACATAAGCGAGCAGAATCTCGGTGAGCCAACGAGGCAATTAATGTCCACGGTCTCGGCCCAAGTGCGTAAAGATAATGGCGGCGATTTCTTTATTAATCAAGGACTCAATGATCCCTCCCCTCGTTTAACAATTAGTGGCATGCGCGCTGTCGCGGAAGTAGAAGCGGTGAAGAAGGCCGGTGGTCTACTCTTAGCCATTACTGCCCCGCTTGAAGTGCGCTACCAGCGGGCGCTCGCCCGCGGCCGCGTGGGAGAAGACATTACTTTTGAACAATTTAAAATTGCCGACGCCAAAGACTCGCAAAGTAATGACCCCAATGCGCAAAATGTAAATGCCGTAGTGGCGCGCGCTGACGCGACTCTCACCAACACCGGCACATTAGAAGAATTGCACACCCAAGTTGATAAAATAGTGCTACAATTATTAGATGAGTGAACCTTCCATCATTGAGTGGCACGCGCCAGAATATGAGCATCGCGAGCGGAGTACCGATTGGCAATGGTCAGTGGCCCTTGGCGCTGGACTCATTGCCCTCATTTTATTTTACTTTGGCAATTTACTCTTTGGCTTGGTCATTATTTTAGCGGCGGCCTCGATTATTCTCTACGCCCGCCGACCACCCCAAGAAATAACCTTCGCTCTTACCGCTAAAGGCCTACTGGCCGGGCGCGAGCTTTATCCTTACAAAACGATTAAGCACTTCTCCATCCCTAAAGATGGTGAGAAATTGATTATTGAATCATCGCGGGTCTTCCTCCCCCGTATTACCATCCCGATTGAGCCTCCTATTGCCAGTCGCCTCCGCGACGAGCTGAAGCGCCGGATTAAGGAAGTAGAGCACGAGGATCATCTCTTAGACACCCTCGCTGACCGCTTGGGAATTTAAATTAAGTGTGCTAGCGTTTATTAAACCTCCCGTAGTTCAACGGATAGAACGCGAGCTTGCGGAGCTCGTGATGTAGGTTCGATTCCTGCCGGGAGGACAATTAACGTAGGCATAGAAGTAAGTCTAAAATCTAATAAAGTTACAAAAACACAACCGATATTGCATTCCGTCAAACTTAATGATAGGTTCAAGTGAGTGAAGATCCTTGTCATAGGTTAAAATAAGAAAGGAGCCAACCAAATGAAGCTCTTAATACTTCTAGATTACCGTTCTCACTTCTATTCCTCGGTCCGTATTAGGGGTGCCAGTCTTAATCTCGCAAGTTTAAAAGATGGTTTTAAGCAGGTCAGATATGAAGTCGATATTAAGCATTTTGCCGAAGTTGACTTTCGTCAAGACGATTACAGAGAAACGATTGTCCTTTATCAGTCGGCCGAAGACCCATCACTTTTTTATCGAGATTACATTGAAGACATCCTGCTTGGATTATTATTACAAGGAGCAATACTGATTCCACGTTTTTCTTTGTTCCGAGCACACCATAACAAAGTTTTCATGGAAATCATTCGCTCACTTGAAATCAGTGACGATCCTGAAAAATGTAGATGCCAAGCTTTCGGAACTTATGAAGAATACAGGCAATTCGCTACTATAGACAAATTCCCGGTCGTGATGAAACCAAGTAGCGGCTCTAAAAGCCATAAGGTACTGATAGCTAGAAATAGAAAGGAAGCCGACAAAGCTGCTCGTAAATTATCTAGGACGCCTTCGGCTTTTAATCTTCTTCTGTCTTTACGAAATCGTCTTGACCGAAAAGGATTTACTCCCATATCCAACCATCGCCACAAATTTATTGTCCAGAGATTTATTCCTAATCTTACTGGGGATTATAAAATTGTAGTGTATGGTGAAAAGTACTTCGTAGTATTTCGGGAAAATAGGCCAAATGACTTTCGAGCAAGCGGTAGCGGACGATTAAATTTTCCTCGAAACATTCCAACTCAGGTCTTGAATTATACTAAGGAGGTTTTCGAGAAGTTTAATGTGCCTTTTGCTTCAATTGATGTTGGTTATGATGGAGAAACTTGTTACCTGTTTGAGTTCCAATTTGTTATGTTTGGACAATACGCCGTCGAACGTTCTCCGTGGCATTTTGTCCAAAGAGATAAACAGTGGCACTTAACAAAAACAAAGACCACTGCGGAAACAGAATTAGTATCGGCAACCCATCTGTATATCAAAAATAACCATTTAGGAGACTTGTTATGAGTATTAGAAAAGTCATTTTGGTCCGTCATACAGAATCTTCGGAAGACATTGACCCATCATTGCATAATGTTGCTGATGACCGATCTATATCTCTAACACCACGAGGCAAGACCCAAGCCCGGAAGTTAGGTAAAACACTCACTAATCGGGTATCAATTTGTGGTAGTGTAGGAGTATATTTGTCGCCCACTCGCCGAGCTATTGAGACCTGGAATATCCTGAGTCGTTATTTCCCCAGACCAGACCTGATTGAGGTTGAACCAAGTATACGTAACCTTGATTGGGGAAACGTTACTCTAAATAATCGCGCCGAGATTGAAGCAGAACGCTACAAGGCAGGAGTGCTTAATTATCAATTTCCTGGAGGAGATAACTGCGTTGAATATGTCACTGCTATTGATAACTTTGTTAAAAGAATAACAGCCGATCGAAACAACCAGCAATTTCCCGAATGCCTACTAATAGTTACCCATGGATTTGCTCTTAGAGTCATACTGCGAACTCTTCTACACCTTTCAGATCAAGATTTTCGATGGCTAAGAAACCCACCCAATGGTTACTGTTTAGAATTGGAGTATGACAGAGAAAAAGATCTTTTCGTAACCTCGACTCCACTCATTAGAATGAACCCGATTTAGCTTAATTGAGTTAGTAATTAATTCGAGTCGCCCTTTACGGGGCGACTTTTTTATGACATCATAATCATATGGACTACATTGCAACACTTTATGACAAAGATATTTTCCCAAATAAAATATTTCCCCCAACTAATAATTGGGTGCTACGGAAAACAGTAAAAATAATATTACAAGATAGTAAAAATAAAATCGCGTTAGTGACAAACCCAATTCATAATTACTACTTGTTACCTGGTGGCGGTATTGAAGATGGGGAAGAATTATATGCCGCCGCCGATCGTGAATGTCAAGAAGAAGTAAATTACTCTATTGAACCTACGACAATTATTGGTGTGACTAAAGAATATAGGGGCCGTGATGATAAAAAATATCAAACCTATTGTGTATTAGCTAAGGTTAAAGAAAAAACAAAAATTGATCTTCGCACTGAAGAAGAGAGACAGAACGGTACTACATCTAGCTGGTATACTCTTGAAGAGGTAAAAGAAATATTTGATAGACAAAACAATTTACTTAAATCCGGAGAAATAGATTTTTACAATATTGGTTTTAATATTGTCAGAGACAGGATTTTTCTTAGAACTGCCTTAGACAAAAAACTATTGTAAACACCTATTTGGGATATTATTTTTTATCCGCTTTGGCGAGAGCTTTGGCCAGGCGAGACTTCTTGCGGGCGGCGGTATTCTTCTTAATCACTCCGCGTTTGGCGGCTTTATCAATTGCTTGGTAAGCCAGCCGGAGACTCTCGGCATCGGTCACGCTCGCGCGGGCCACTTTAATAGTAGACTTCATGGCTCGCTTGCGCCGTTCATTAAAGGCGCGCTTGCGCTTACCACTGCGGAGTTGCTTTTTAGCTGATTTAATTATAGGCATGACGGCACTCTACCACAGGTCGCCGGGGCTCGCAACTTTTGCTATGATGACCAAATGATTGGTAAATTAACCGGCCGAGCGGAGCCGGCCGGCGAGCGACAAATAATTATGGAAGTGGGTGGCGTGGGCTATTTGGTCTACGTTCTCCCCGAGACCACCGCCCTGGCTAATACCGGTAAGGAACTCTCGCTTTTTACTTATCTGGTAGTGCGAGAAGACGCTTTAGACTTATACGGCTTTGTGGAGCGGGGGGAATTAGAATTTTTTAAACTCCTGGTTGGTGTACCGGGGATTGGACCCAAGTCGGCTTTAGCTATTCTCGCCCTCGCCCCACCGGCTACTCTCCACCAAGCTATTTCTTCTGGTAAAACTGATTATCTTACCCGCGTCTCGGGCATTGGTAAAAAAAGTGCCGAGAAGATTGTCCTTGAACTGCGCGACAAGCTGGGTAAAGTGGCGACGAGTGAAGAAAGCTTTATGATTGAAGAAGATACCTTAGAAGCGCTCAAGGCGCTTGGCTATGGCCTGCGTGAAGCCCGCGAGGCCTTGCGCGAGGTACCAGCCGAGCTCAAAGATACCAGCGAGCGGATCAAAGCGGCGTTAAAAATTTTAAGCCAAAGTAAACGATGATCTTAGATCTAATCCGGCCCTTAATCCCCAAGAAAATTTTCCTCGCTCTCCAGCCAATATATCACTGGTTATTAGCCATGCTTGCGATAATCATTTATCGTTACCCGGCTAAAAAGTTGACGGTGATTGGAGTAACCGGCACTAAAGGTAAAACCACCACCACCGAGATGCTCGCGAGTATTCTTACCGCGGCCGGGCAGAAAACTTTCCTCTCCTCCACTATTCACTTTAAAATTGGCGCGGAAGAAATACCCAATTTACTTAAGATGACTACGCCCGGCCGCTTTAGGCTCCAACGCTTGCTCCGCCAAGCGATCAATGAGGGTTGTACCCACGCCGTGATTGAAACTAGCTCGGAAGGGGCCAAACTGTGGCGACACTTGGGTCTCGCTTTAAACGGCCTCATTGTGACCAATCTCTCGCCCGAGCACGTCGAGGCTCATGGATCGTTTGAGAAGTATCGGGCCGCTAAATTGCGATTAGTTAAAGCCTTAAACACTTCACCTAAAGCTAATAAATTTTTAGTTTTAAATCGGGACGAGCAAGAATTAAAACATTTTGAAGCGGCGGTGGATAAGAAAATAACAATTATTGAATTCTCCGCCGCCGCGGCCAATTACACCACTCCACTGCCAGGCAAATTTAATGTGGAAAATGCTCTCGCCGCCGCCGCGGCCGCCGAACAATTAAAGATTAAACCGGAAGTAATTCAACAAGCGCTCAATAATTTTACGGGGGCTAAAGGGAGGGTGGAGAAAATTGACGCCGGTCAGAACTTTACCGTCGTGGTAGATTACGCTCATACGGCTGACTCATTAGAAAAGTTTTACCAAATTTTTACTGATCAAAAAAATATTTGTGTCTTTGGTGCCACTGGCGGCGGCCGCGATAAGTGGAAGCGACCGGTGATGGGAAGTGTGGCCGATAAATACTGTGATGAGATTATCTTAACCGATGATGATTCTTATGATGAAGATACCCAAACAATTTGTGCGGAAATCGCGAGTGGGATTAAAAACCATCAGCCAGAAATTGTGATTGATCGGCGAGAAGCGATTAAATTGGCGCTGAAGAAAGCTCAAGTGGGTGATGTGGTCTTAATCACCGGTAAAGGCACGGATCCCTTCCTCATGGGTCCAAAGGGCAAGAAAACACCGTGGAGCGATGCGGAAATTACTAAAGAAGAACTAATGAAGCTAAAAGCTAAAGAAGCTATTTAATATGCCTGAATTACCAGAAGTCGAGACTATTCGCCGCGATCTTAATAAAGCCATCATCGGCAAAACAATTAAGGCGGTAGAAATTAAAACGCCGAAGATGCTCCGACCTTTAACCGTAAATAAAATTAAACAAGATTTACTCGGCGCCACCATCACCCGAGCCGATCGCCGAGCGAAAATTTTAATCCTCTCGCTGGATACCAAGAAACATTTGCTGGTTCACTTAAAGATGACCGGGCAATTGATTTTCCAAGCCGCCAAAACTAAAACCTTAATTGTGGGTGGTCACCCGCAGAAAGGTGGCTTAGAGAGCTTACCCAATAAATTTACTCGGGCGATTTTTACTTTTAGTGATGGCTCCATTCTCTACTTCAACGACTTGCGGAAATTTGGCTGGTTGAAGACGGTGAGTGAAGCGGGGTTGGCAGAAATTAAAAATGCCCACGGTCCTGAGCCCTTAACCAATGACTTTACTCTCCCCTATTTTGAAACTATTCTCCACCGCTTTAAAAATCGACCGATTAAACAACTTTTATTGGATCAGAAATTAATTGCCGGCCTGGGAAATATTTATGTGGATGAGAGCTTGTTCCGGGCCAAAATTTTACCCACCCGTAAGTCCGGTCTCCTTAAACCAGCGGAAGTGGCTGCGCTCTATGCCAAAATTATTGAAGTTTTAAAATTGGCGATTAAAAAGAAAGGGACTTCCGCTCGGAATTATCGCCTAGTAGATGGCGGGGTGGGCGGCTTCGTCAATTATTTAAATGTTTATGGTCGCGCCGGTGCAGCGTGTAAAGTTTGCGGGAGTAAAATTAAAAAGATTAAACTCGCCGGCCGCGGCACCCACTTCTGCGAGAAGTGTCAAAAATAAAAGGACCCCAATTAAGAGGTCCACGGTCTGGGAACTGGCAATGACTATTTCTTCTTGCTCTCATATTCCGCTAACCAGCTTTTTGCCTCCTCAGCTAAAGACAGTCTACGATCATACCGAGCTTCACCCTTGGCATCACGGATAGGGACGTAATCCGCCTCATCTATAAAATTCTTCACAGCGATAAGGCTGATCTCCTCCAAAATTTGTTGCAAGTTTTTACCCTCGGGGAATATGCATGTGCTATCTCCACCAATAGAAACTGGCAACATTTCTTTAGACTCTAACTCCTCTGATGAGGTACGCGTCGTTTCTAATTCAAAGAGGTCTGGCATTTTGTCACCCCCTTTCAAGCCTGTTGCAATGACCAATAGTTAACTAATCTTATATTACTCTTTAGACTACCTTAGTCAATCAATACAAAGATAATGAAAACAAAATACCGGTGATTGTCCAAGAGGGCAATCACCGGTGTGAAAACTAAAACTTGAAGCTCAAAACCTTCTCGATCACCTGATCTTGGTCTTCAGCCGAGAGATTTGTGAAAAATGGCAAGCGGAACATCCCATCAGTAACCTTTTTGGTTACCGGACACTTCACCTTATGCCAATCTTTACCCAACAACTTCTTAGCCTCTGCTGAACCGTGGAGTGGGACATAGTGTGTCCGAGCATCAACCCCAGCCTTCTTTAGATGATCAATCATCCGTTCACGTAAATCAAGTGATGGCATGATCAAATAAAAGAGGTGGTAAGCCTGCCCACAATAACTTGGGACTGTCGGTAGAGAGACATCATGTTCAACCGACCACAGATATAGGTCTTCCGCGTATTTTTCCCAAATTTGCTTCCGTTTGGTCTGGATCTCATCCCGCGACTCCAGTTGGGCCAACAATACCGCTGCCAAAATATCTGATGGCAAGTAACTTGAGCCAATATCTACCCAAGTGTACTTGTCTACTTCCCCACGGAGGAAACGGCTACGATTAGTCCCCTTCTCGCGGATGATCTCGGCCCGCTCAAGTAGTGTCGCGTCATTTATGAATAACGCTCCACCCTCTCCACAGGAAAAGTTCTTAGTCTCATGAAAGCTCTGGGTTGCCAGAGCTCCAAAGGTCCCTAGATACTTACCCCGGTACTTCCCCAAGAGACTGTGCGCATTGTCCTCAACCACATAGATACCGTGACGTGACGCGATTTCTAAAATAGTGTCCATCTCACAGGCTACACCACCATAATGTACCGGGACAATCACTTTCGTTTTGGGCGTAATTAACTGCTCCAGCTTCTTCTCATCCAAATTGAGA
>JAHFNY010000021.1:4526-7999 GCA_023267075.1 Candidatus Vogelbacteria bacterium | reverse complement strand
ATTTTAAGCTTGCCACCAGAGGCCAAGCTCACGGTCCCCCGCTCTTCTGAAACTACAATCGCTAAAGCGTCGGTCCGCTCGGCCAAGCCCAAAGCCGCGCGATGACGCGTACCAAGAGTGCGATCAAAGTGATCCGCGAGTGGTAAATGGAGGCCGAAACGCTTGACCCGGCCCTCGCGAATAATAATTGCTCCATCGTGTCCCGGAGAAGAAGTGTCAAAAATGGACAAGAGAAGCGGCACGGACAGACGACCGTCTAATTGATAACCACCTTCCACAATTGACTCTAGCGGATGCTCACGCGGGATCACGATTAAAGCGCCGATCTTCTTCTCCGACATTAATTTAATCGCTTTAATAAGCGTGTCGATGGTCTCGCTGGTAAGAGACCGACTCCGACGGAGGCGAGAACCGGGCAAGGCGAACCATTCAAAAAATCGCCGGAGTTCCCGTTGGAAGACAATCGCAAAAATTACCACCACGAAGGCGAGTAATGGTTGGAAGAGTTGCCGGATTAAACTTAAATCAAAATGCTCGGCCACATAATAGAGACCAGCTAAAAGCAAAGCGGTATTAGCAATGAGGAAAGAACGCGTTTCTTTAATAAACAAGAGAATAAAATAAACACCAATCGCCACAATCGCAATATCAATTACATCGGTAAATTTAATAGAAGCAATCAAATTAGGTAGAAGATCGACAAAATGAGTGGAGAGTAAAGTACTAGTAATTACCACAATGACTAAAGAAAGCGCCGCCTGGAGAAAAGCTCCCAATACCGGTCGACCATCAAGCCGACGCTTGCTATGAATCCACATATGGAAGCGCTCTAAAGAAAGAAATGGTTCCCGAGGAAAACGGTAATACACAAAATGGAAAAAGTCTGGGAGTAAAGCGCCTACGGCTCCAGCCGCCACTGACCAGAAGACGCCCGTGCTACCGCCAAAAAAGAACCATGCTATCACCAGACCAAGAATCGCATCAGCCGAAATTTTAACTAAATCACGGATAAAACTCCGGTCTAACCGGATCCGAGTATTAAGCGGAGTCTCATGATCGCCATCAATAGAGCCAAGCTGATAATCCCAATGCGGTATCGCATCTAAGAAGAAATGGCTAATAAATCCGAGAATGAACGCAATAATCGGCTGACCTGGTAAAAGCCGACCGATCGCTCCGCCCACAATAGCGTGAGTTGATAAAACCATATAATTAAAGCCTTAGTAATATACTAAAAAAGCCGCTCTTTGTCTAGCGGTTTGAGGGAAAACGGTTTACGAGAAGAGGTGCCCAGGGTAGGCGCCTCTTCTTGATCCAACGACCGCGATAGTTTAGTGGTAACGCATTCCGAGCATTTTTATAAGGTGGAGACCTTGATTTGGACCCGAAGGTACAAATGATTATGGACTCCCTAAAAAATTACTTAGAGCCGGAATGATCGATACCGCTACCGCGTCTTTAGGTTGGAATCTAATTTAATTTTCTCTTATTAAAACGAAAAAGTCAAGCGTAAAAGCTTATCCGTCTGGGCATAAACTGGGGAAAGAAGGTTAATAAGAAGCAAAATTCACGGATATTAGTTAAGGAGTTGATTTTTTATTGATTATGATATAGCATGAAGATAGCTCAGCTTAGCCGCGGCGGTGGGTCTCAAAAAGGGCCAATTCCAACGTAAAAGAAAACCTCCTTTTCTTGTACTCTCTGCGAAACCCACCGCCGCAACCGTTTATCCAACCACCCCAACCGGTGGTTTTTCTTTTATTTAAATTTTACGGGAATTGCTATTGAGGCATCATTAGCGGGTAGGCCAGAAGGGTTATCTTTTTTCAAAATTAAGGTCCCCGTTTGGCCAGATGGTGGTAGGGTAAAGGTAAGCGTCGCGGTAAAGGGGACAAAATTACTCGTCATCCACTCTCCTTGCGCTTGAGCCGGAACTTGTGCCAACACTTTACCCGCTTGATCTAATAAAACTATGGGGAAGCTGGCCTCAAAATACCAATTACCTCGCGCTTCCCCTGTCACCATAAGGGGTGAAGAAATAGCGCTATTAGGTAAAGGGGAAGAAACTTTAATCGGATTGCGACAAGAACTACACCAAAAGTTAGACACGACTAAAACTATTGCCACCACAACCAATAATAAATATGGCCAAAATTTCTTAAACATCATTACTAGTATAACAAAAATCCCGCCGGAGCGGGATTTTTGCAATAGACCAAACCGTTTAGTTGGTGGTGGCCGGAGTGCTGGTCGCAGTACCCGTGGTACTTGGAGCAGTCAACGCGTCACCAGCCGCGGCTGGTTGATTGTTGGTCATCGTATCGCCCGCTGGAGCGGTGGTGTCAGTTGCCGGAGCGGAAGCGAAACCAGAGTAGAGGTAATAGCCAGCAATCACCAAGACGATGATAACAACAATCGTAATGATAGTGTTCTTCATATTTAGGTGGAAGTCACTTTAGTTAAACTTATAATCAACCGAGAGTATAGCATACCCCCGCCGGCAAATGCAAATTACATTCCGCCCATCTTTGACTCACAATGCTTGCAATCCTTCTTGTGGGTAAAAATAAGGTATAAGGCAGACAAACCAACCAAGACATAAACCAGTCTCTCTAGCCAAGAAACGGAGCCCAAAATAAGGCTAACTACGTTCCAGCCGGAATTAAGACCGATTAAACCCCAGTTTAAGCCGCCAACGACGAGAAGGATAAAGGCTACCATGTGAAGACCTTTCATATAATTAATATAAAGTTACAAGAGTCTAAGGCACTATTAAATCGACCTTGTTGCTTTAATTATATCAACCCGGAGAAAAAACACACCATTTATCTATCCACAGGGTCTAATTTTTACGACCGAGGCCACTCTACCACCTTGCCCATGGCGATTTCTGTCTTCCCGACTGGTCGGAGATTATTTAACTGTTTTTTAGGAGCGATTGGCAAATGGGGCGACTTCTCCAATAATTTATCTAGAGTCCACCAATCCTTCTCGGTAGTAATCCAACCAGGGCCGAACTTTTTTAAATTAAAAGGTTGAGAATAACTAACCATGGTCTTTTCTCCAGTCTTAAAATCGTAATACTCATGGAAGTGAGATAAAGCGAGCTCGCGAATAGTCCGGTAAATCGGGTCGCGATAGCGCAAAATGCCGTGATTGGTCTTACTGATCGCTCCCCACAAGCCCTTATCTTTAAACAGCGCCACCACATGATCCTCATCCGTGGGTACGGTTTTAAAATCCATTAAAAGCGGCGGCCGTCCGTGGTACCACAAGGCGGCCGCCGCGAAAAGCGCTCCCTCCAAGCAGTGAGCTGTCCCCGCTTTAAGCACCTCTCGGGGGGAACGTAAAGTCTCGCCTTTTGGCTCAAAATTAAACGGCAAAGTATCTAAAAAATCCTGAATCTTGCTTGGCGTCTTTAGCGCCTTAAAGACTTTCTCTTCTGCTAAATTTAGGTTAAACATTAGACAGAT
>JAHFNY010000021.1:0-4516 GCA_023267075.1 Candidatus Vogelbacteria bacterium | reverse complement strand
TTGTCGTTGTGGTTACCGTGGTTACCATTATTTCCATTTTTGATTTGACCATAATGATGACCTCGATCATGTTTCGGCTTAGGTTTAACTTTACCGGCCACATTGCCAAAGTCTTTATTTAAGACCGCAGCGCCATTAGTTACAGTTACAGAAGCGTAGTCGCCCGTGTACTGACTAAGACCATGGGGTTGATTAATCTCTTCAATGCTATAGATACCATCGGGAAGATTGCTAAAGATGTAGTAGCCATTAGCATCACTAATTTTGGTCATAAATGGTGCATTATCGCCATTTGGGCCCCACCAATTCGCTCCCTTATAGAGATTAATAGTCCAGCCAGCGAGTAAGGGCTCGCCAACATTTTTAAGACCATTCCTATTAAGGTCGTTATAGACCGTACCACTAATTGAGCCGGTACTGGTGGCCGGAGTACTGGTGGCCGCAATTACTGCTGTTAATGGTTCACACACGCCATTAACTGGAGCGTAAACATCGGCTTGGCCATTGTAGTGGACTAAATAAGACAAACCACCGGCTAAAACTGTGGTGGTGGCCGATTGGGCCATCCCATTGACTAAGCTCACTCCCGCCTGAACGGTACTAGTACCAGTACAAGTGAGATTGGGGTAGAGGTTGAAGTCGACAGTTCCCGTGGGGGTGGAGCTAGCATTAGTAGAAGAAGCCACCGTTACTGAATCGTGGACTAATGTCCCCACCAAGACTGAAGTCGTCGCGGTATTACTACCGTCCTGAATGACCGTCGTCACGACTGGTAAACTAAGGATTGGCGTTACCGGTGTGGTCTCACCCGTCGCACTGAAGGAATATGTCCGATTAGTTGTCCCCTCAATCGTTAGAGTAGATGAAGCGAGTGGTAAACCATTGCCATTGGGGGTATAGGCAGCGAGAGCACCAGAGGAGTCAAAAGGGATTGTCCCCGTGGCGTCAAAGTGAACGCCCAAATTCCAACCAGCTTGAACATTAATTGGAGTAACTGGCAACCAACTATTTAAGCCTAAAGCGGGTGGAGTAATTATAGGACTCACCCATTGCACCACATTGCTCGAATTAACAAGAACAAACTCGAAAGAGCTGGTGCTGGTCGCATAATAAGAGAAGGCACTTAACGTACCGGTCGCCGTGGCTGGATTATTGGTATCCACTACGGTAAAGTTGGCATAACTATCGGCGCTCGCCCGATTAGTCGAGCTATTGCCCACCGTTAAACTGGAGGCTAAAGCTGAACTAGCGAGGGTAAACACCGCCAAAAACATTGAACCCAAAACAAGCGTCCGCACAAATTTATTTTGCATAATCTTTCAATAATTAATTAGTTTGTAATGATTTAATAATAAATGATAATAAATGTACTAATACAATCCTCGACCCTACAGTATGGAGACGTTCCCATTTCTATTATATTACGGTAAACTTAAGGCTTAAGTAGCAATAACCCAGTAAGAAACCGGTTACGTCAACGTCTTTATCTATGGATCTAACATCCAAACTAGTTTCTCAATTTACCTTAGCGTATAACCAGTATGCGGACGCACTTTTCCGCTACTGTTACTTTAAAACCAGCGACCGAGAACTAGCCAAGGATCTAGTCCAACAGACCTTTCTTCAAGCCTGGAATTATCTCCAAGCTGGTCAAAAGATTAAAGACTTCAAACCATTTTTATATCGAATTGCTGGCAATTTGGTAATTGATTGGTATCGGAAGAGGAAAGAAGAATCTTTAGATAGCTTGGCAAGTGGTGGGTTACAACTAGCTGACAATCGGCAAGACCCGATTGACCAGGCAGAAATAGCGCTAGTTCTTAAAACGTTAGATAAATTAGACGTCGGTGATAAAGAGTTAATTATCTGGCGTCATATAGAAGGTTTATCAATCAAAGAAATTAGTGCGATAATTAGCGAAACGGAGAACACTGTTTCTGTAAGGCTCCATCGCGCTTTGCAAAAGTTACGTGACCTATTAAATTAAAAAATGGACGATCCAAAACTAAAAAATTTTATCAAGACCCTCAAAAGCGTTTCCCTCCAACCGGAAGAGAAGCGTTTTCTTCGATCCCAATTATTGACTAAGATTGGCGTTAGAAAAGAATCTGTCTATTGGTGGCAATTAGTCTATCTCCGCAGTTGGTCGGCAGTGATCGTTTTAATCGTCTTTCTCATCACCAGTAGTGGCGGCGTCTCTTTAGCGGCAGAAGGGTCCTTGCCTGGAGAATGGCTCTACCCGATTAAAACTAAAGTTAATGAACCAGTAGCCCGGGCAATCACTACCACCCTGGGCCAGACCCGGGCTGACTTTGAAACCAATCTGGCAGAAAAACGCTTGGATGAAGTCCGGGGTCTTGAAGCCCAAAATAAATTAGATGATAAAAGTGAACAGCAATTAGAACAATTGAAAGAAAATATCAATCAACAAGTAGCCAAAGCGAAAACGTTATCATCTCCCGTCATTGAAGTTAAAGAAGCTGATGCTCCAGAAAAAGATGATAAGCCAGTAAGAAAAAATATGACAATCAAAATAGAGCCAAAAGAACATCACACCAAACTAGAGAAAGTGCTCATTGAGCATCAAGAGGTGGTGGAAAAATTAAATCGCCGGATTGAAGATCGCACCGCTAACAGGCATTCTCTCAGAGATCGGAGAGATAATTAAACCATTATCGACTACCCTGCCGGAGCTTTTTAGCGGCCAGGCGCTTGGCCGTCTTGTGTGGATGCTTAGTAAACTTTAACGGGCTTAAACCGGTTGCTCTTTTGGCCATAGATAAATTTATTTTTATTAATAAAGTGACTGCTTGAAGTATACCTTAAATTAACGAATATAGAACCAAGTGATGTAAAAGAAAAACCGCCCAGAAAACCTAGGCGGTTTTCGTGAGCGGACATAGATTACGGACCAAAAACAAAAAGGGGAAGGTTGGTCGAATAGGAAATAGATTCGACCATTAATTTCCGCTTATCTTCTTGACTTTGATTAGCCAAGAGAACTAGACGGCCAATGATTGCTGTTCTAATCTTACCCATCGTCCCATCAAAAACAGACAAATCCCTCGCTAGACAATACATGTTTAAAGCCTGATAAGCGGAAATTGCCGTCGCTAAGTCCATTGTATTGATGGAACAAAAAAAACTAAAAGACTTATCGAAAGTCTGATCTGATTGGCTTTCAGCCAGACTTTGAACCGCAGCTGAAAAATTTTCCATAAATAACTCCCCTTTCTATCATACAAATTATCAATAGTGGCTACTTATTCACCACTAACTTTTTCCGTCTTGTATTATATACCCAATTATACAATTTTGTCAACTCCGTGGGTAGGGATCGAACCTACGACCAATCGCTTAACAGGCGACCGCTCTACCGCTGAGCTACCACGGAATGTACGCACAAAATGATTTTAACCTTAACTTAGACAATCTTCAAGTCCCCTCTTTCTCTCTCGCTTTTTCAACTTTTCCATTTTAAAAATAAAATGATTATGCTACGCTAGTCAAATACTCCCAACTCCCATGCTCGCCAAGTTACAGCAAGAACTTGAAAGTAAAGAAGGTTTATCTATCGTCCGCGCGGTTGATTGTTTAATTGCTCACGCTCACACCGTCCGCGCCTCGGACATCCATCTCACCCCGTTTGAACAATTAGTGCGGGTCCGTTTACGGGTTGATGGCCTTCTCCAAGAAGCCATTACTTTACCTAAAGATATTCATCCAGAAGTTATTTCTCGGATCAAGGTCCTCTCTGGTCTCCGCACTGATGAGCATCAAGCCACACAAGATGGTCGTTTCCGCTCAATAACTGAAGATAACACCCCGATTGATATCCGCGTTTCTATTGCGCCCACTTACTACGGCGAGAACGCCGTGTTACGTCTCCTCACCGACCGGGCCGAGCAATTCACTTTAGAAGCGCTCGGTTTTAATCCTACTAGTGCGGCCAAAATTAAAACCGCCATTAGCAAGCCCTACGGCATGATCCTCTGCACCGGCCCCACCGGTTCAGGAAAGACCACCACATTGTACACAATTATCAAATTGCTTAATCTTAAAGAGCAATCGGTAGTCACGATTGAAGACCCGATTGAATATGCCATCCCCGAGATCACTCAAATTCAAGTCACCCCGCGCACTGGTCTCACCTTTGCCAGCGGCTTGCGCTCCGTCTTACGCCAAGATCCCAATGTGATCATGGTCGGCGAAATCCGCGATCAAGAGACGGCCGGTATTGCTGTGAACACTGCTCTCACCGGTCACTTACTTTTATCTACCCTCCACACCAATGATGCCGCCACTACTTTACCCCGCTTACTAGATATGGGGATTGAGGCCTTCTTAATCGCCTCCACTGTTAATGTGGCCATTGGCCAGCGATTGGTAAGACGCTTGTGTTTAACCTGTCGCGAGAAAGTAAGACCAACTGCCCAAGAATTAGCCAGTTTAGTAGAAATTTTCCCGGCCCAAAAATTAAATGCTGAAAGTGTTTTCTATCGCAGTCGAGGTTGCC
>JAHFNY010000020.1 GCA_023267075.1 Candidatus Vogelbacteria bacterium | reverse complement strand
TGGGGAAGAGAAGTTCGCTCCCAGAATTGTGAAGGCAATTCTCACGGCTCGGCGGGAAGCACCGATTAAAACTACTTTCCAATTGGTAGAGGTAATCAAGAGCGCCGTGCCGAGGTGGTATCAGAAGCAGAAGCTTCATCCGGCGACTAAGACCTTTCAAGCTCTGCGCATTGCCGTGAATGATGAGTTAGACGCCCTTAGAGAAGGTTTAGCTCAAGCCTGGTCCCAGCTTAACTCTCACGGTCGGCTAGCTGTAATTTCTTTCCATAGTTTAGAAGCCCGGATTGTGAAGGAATATTTCAAAAGTTTAGTAAAGAGTGGGGCGGGAGAGTTGGTAACAAAACATGCACTCAAGCCTACCTGGCCCGAGCAGAAGAATAATCCGCGTTCCCGCAGTGCCCAATTAAAGATAATTAGAAAAATTTAAATATTTATGATCTTTGCCAAAACCACTACTTTAAAAATTATTGATAGCCGTCTCACTGTCGGCTTATTGCTCGCGCTGGCCGTGGCTTTGGCTGTGTTTTATATAATTTTAGTTAATAATTCCGTTTTTAATATCGTAGCGCGGGAACAGGCTTTAAGTCAGATCAGCGATCTTCAAACAGAACTCGCCGGTTTAGAGACCAGTTATTTGACGCTGTCTAGTCACTTAACTATGCCCCTTGCTCTTAGTCGTGGTTTTATTGATGCCTCGCAGACGGCGGTATACGTTAAGGCAAGCGAGAGCGCTGGTCGCTTCTCTTTTGCGAGCAATGAGCTTTAGTCCTTTAAGCCGGATCCGCCTAGTGTCTTTCGGTTTTTTACTTGTAGCCTTACTATTCTTGGCTCGTCTCTTTTTTCTCCAAGTGGTTAAGACGAGTGATTATTCTGACTTAGCCGATCGCCAATATATTCAACCTAGCAATCGTTCCTTTGATCGGGGCAATATTTTCTTTACTAATCAGGATCAGACGCTTTTCTCTGCCGCCACGCTTAAGCAGGGCTTCTTTGTGGCGATTAATCCGGAGAAGATTAAAAGCGCTACTTCCACCTATGCTCAATTGAGTAAAATTTTTCCGCTTGACGCAGAAAGCTTTTCTAAAAAAGCGGCTAAAAGCGATGACCCCTATGAAGAGATTGCCAATCGCTTAGATCAAAATGCCGCTGATCAAATTACCGCGCTTAAGTTGTCTGGTGTCTCGGTGTATAAAGAGCGCTGGCGCTTTTACCCCGGGGGCAGTTTAGCCGGTAATACTATCGGTCTCTTGGCTTATCAGGGTGATGATTATGCTGGTCGTTATGGCCTGGAGCGGGAATATGACTCCACTTTAAGCCGGAGTGAAGGGCAATCATTTGTTAATTACTTTGCCGAGATCTTTTTATCCGTTGGGGAATCGCTGTTTGCTAAAAAGCAGTCGCCCCAAGCCGGTGATATTGTGACTACCATTGAACCCACGGTCCAAAGCACTTTAGAAAAAGTTCTGGCTAATACTAAAGAGGAGTGGCATCCAGATTTATTAGGCGGAGTGATTATGAATCCTAAGACCGGCGAGATCTACGCTTTAGCCATTAATCCTGCTTACGATCCGGGAGCCAAGCAAGACAATATTTCTATTTTAAATAATCCACTTGTGGATCGAGTATATGAAATGGGTTCAATTATTAAACCGCTTACCATGGCCGCCGGTCTGGATGCGGGAGTGATCACGCCGCAAACCACGTATGATGATAAAGGCTTTTTGATTATTAATGGTTCTAAAGTTTCCAATTATGATGGCCGGGCGAGAGGGATAATCCCAATGCAAGAAATTTTAAACCAATCGCTCAATGTGGGCGCTTCCTTTGTGGCTGGGAAACTTGGTCATACTCAAATGCGGAATTATTTTCTTAACTATGGTTTAGGCGAGCCAACCGGTATAGATCTGCCAGAAGAAGTTTCTGGTTTGGTCAAGAACTTGTCTTCACCCCGGGATGTAGAATATGCCACCGCCTCCTTCGGTCAGGGAATTGCTATTTCTCCTATTGAAACGGCGAGAGCTTTGGCTAGTTTAGGTAATGGTGGCTTACTCGTTACTCCACATTTAGTGAAGGAGATCCAGTACACTACCGGTTTAGATCAAACGGTTACTATCCCCCCGCCGCGGCAAATCCTTAAAGCGAGTACCAGTGATGAGATCACGCGGATGCTGGTAACCGTGGTAGATAAAGCTCTAGCTAATGGCTCCGTGAGCTTGCCTCATTATCGCATCGCTGCTAAAACGGGGACAGCTCAAATTGTCGATCCCGCCACGGGCAAGTATTATCCCGATCGCTATCTCCACTCCTTCTTTGGCTATTTCCCCGCCTACGAGCCGCGATTTATCATCTTCCTCTATATGGTGTATCCTAAGAATGTTAATTACGCCTCCCAGACGCTCACTGCCCCCTTTATGGACTTAACTAAGTTTTTATTATCTTATTATCAAGTCCCACCGGATCGTTAATTATGATTAAAACGTCGGCCAAAAAAGTAATCAGCTACCTGCTTAGGCTAGAAGCCGAAATGGTGCTTAATAAATATCAGCCCAAGATTGTGGCGGTGGCTGGTAGTGTGGGTAAAACTAGCACTAAAGACGCCTTGGTGGCGGTACTCTCGGCCGAGTACTTTGTCTGGGGGAGTAAGAAGAGTTATAACAGTGAGTTCGGTGTGCCGCTTACCATTTTGGGTTGCCACAGTGCCGGTAATAATCCGCTAGGTTGGATGAGAAATATTTTAGAAGGAGTGGCCTTAATTATTTTTAATAATCATTATCCGGAGTGGTTGGTCTTGGAAGTGGGGGCGGATCGACCGGGGGATATTAAAGCCATTGCTAAGTGGCTTAAGCTGGAGGCGGTGGTGCTAACTCACTTTCCCGCCTTGCCGGTACATGTGGAATTCTTTTCCTCACCTCTTGCCCTTCATGAAGAAGATTTTAGCTTAACTCGGGCCCTTAAGACTGATGGGAAAATTGTGGTGAATGCCGATGATGAATTAATGATGAGCTTAGCGGAGGGAAGTAAATATGAGTTAGCAAGTTACGGCTTTAATGAAGGGAGTAAAGTGAGAGCGTCTAATGAGAAGATAATGTATGGTGAAGAAGAGAAGCCCCAACCACTGGGGCTAACCTTTAAAGTGGATGTGGGTGGCGGGAGTTACCCGGTGCGCTTGATGGGCTCGCTGGGCCGGCATCAGATTTATCCGGCGCTCGCGGCGCTCGCCTTTGGCCTCACTCAAAATTTAAATATTGTGACGATGATTGAGGCCTTGGGGCGGCACGAAGGGCCGCCGGGGCGCTTGCGCTTAATCAAAGGGGAGAAGGAGACTTTAATCTTAGACGACACTTACAATGCCTCACCGGCGGCGGTGCAGGCGGCGCTTAAGACTTTAAGCGAGCTCGCAACAACGGGGAGAAAAATCTTCGTCTTTGGCGATATGCTGGAATTGGGGACTCATACCATTGAGGCCCATAAAGAGGTGGGCCGAGAAGCGGCCGAGGTGTGTGGAGTAATCTTCCTCGTTGGCTTGCGGGCTAAATTTGCCGCTGAAGGAGCCAAAGAGAAAAAGTTTACCGCTCGCAATATTCACTTTTATGCCGATGCCGCCGCGGCGGGGAAGGCCTTAGAAAAAATCATTGGCCCGGGAGATATTATTTTGATTAAAGGTTCACAAGCGATGCGCTTAGAAAAAGTGGTGGAAGAAATCATGGCCGAGCCAGAAAAAAAAGCGATCCTGCTTTGCCGGCAGGACCGCGAGTGGGCGGGGAGGTGATAAATCTCATCCATTTCCATTATATACGTTGTTTGTTACTGAGATGACGCCGCATATAAGAAGAATAATTTGCAATGTGGAGATGGCTACATAAACCCAATTACCAGGCGGTAAATCGTTACCATCCGCGTAAAACACTAAAATAAAAATTCCATAGAGTGAAAAACACAGCGTAATACGTAGAATTAGTAACATAATTTGTCTAGTCTTTACCATAAGACCTCACTTTAAGTTTTTGCTTTTTGCCAATGTTCACCCAAACTAATTTATAGCATATTCTACCTATTTTTGTCAAATTCTATGACCCTACGGGGAATCGAACCCCGATTTAAGCCTTGAGAAGGCTCCGTCCTAACCGTTAGACGATAGGGCCAAAATAACTCTTAATTTATAACATTATTTTAAGCTGGTTCGCAATGTGTTAAAATAAAAAAATGGACATCGCTTTATATGTAATTATCGGTTTGGTGGTGGGAGGGGTAGTAGCTTTTATTGTAGCCCGGCTGATGGGGAAGGGGAGTAGTGTGGCCGGGGAGGATAAAGGTCTCCTCATGCTCCAACAGCAGATGCAGGAGCTGACCCGGACTTTGGATAGCAAACTAACGGAATCATCTAAGAATTTAAATGACTCGGTCCAACATCAGTTTAGAGAATCGGCGGGGATTATCCGCGATGTAACAGAGAAATTGACCAAACTTGATGAAACTAATCGGCAAGTGGTCTCCTTTGCCGATCAACTCCAGAACTTGCAAGATGTGCTTAAGAATCCTAAGCAGCGGGGGATTTTGGGTGAATATTTTTTAGAAACGTTGCTTAAGAACGTCCTTCCCACCGGCTCGTACCAAATGCAGTATCCTTTTAAAGATGGGACGATTGTGGATGCGGTAGTCTTTGTAAAAGATAAAATTATCCCGATTGATTCTAAGTTCTCGCTAGAGAATTACAACCGATTGGCTGAAGAAAAAGATCCCGTAGAGCGAGAGCGTTTAGAAAAAGCTTTTAAGTCTGATCTTAAAAATAGAATAGATGAAACAGCGAAGTATGTTAAGCCCAGTGAGGGGACAATGGACTTTGCCTTCATGTTTATCCCGCACGAGGCGATTTATTATGATTTATTGGTTTCCCAAGTTGGGGCGGTGAAGGTGAACACGCGCGACTTGGTGGAGTACGCCTTTAAAGATAAACACGTGATTATTGTCTCACCCACTTCTTTCTTAGCCTATCTTCAGACCGTTTTACAAGGTCTGAAAGCTTTGCAAATAGAAGAACAGGCAGTAGAGATTAGAAAGAGAGTAGAAGACTTAGGCAAACATTTACTGGCCTATGATGATTATATGAAGAAGCTCGGTGGCACACTGGGCACGAGTGTGAGCCACTACAATACCGCCTATAAGGAGTTTAAAAAGATAGATAAAGACGTGCTCCGGATCTCTGGCAACGGCGGGGAGATAGAAGCCCTTGCTTTAGAGCGGCCAAATGTAGTAGAATAGCCTCCATTATGTTCGCTATTGTTAAGACGGGGGGTAAGCAGTATAAGGTCCAAGAGGGGGCCATTTTAAAGGTGGAGAAGCTGGAGGCCGAGGGGACAGTAACCTTTAACGAGGTTTTACTCACTGATGACGGTAAAGAGACGGTGGTGGGCAAGCCCACCGTGGCGGGAGTAACGGTAACCGCCGACGTGGTGACTAATGGCCGAGCCAAGAAGATCCGGGTAGTCCACTTTAAGAATAAAACTCGCTTCCAGAAGACTTACGGCCACCGCCAGCCGTTTACGCAGGTTAAAGTAAAGAAAATAGAAGTTAAATAGGTCTTTTCAAAAACCCCTGTAGGGGAGGAGGTTTTTATGCTGGCTCCTGGAGTTCAATCTACTTCTGAAGTCAAAATTCTGAAGCTTTATCTGGTGATAGGTCAACCCGATAACGAGGAGCTTGAGAAGCGGGCCAATGAGATCAATCAGGTAGCTCTCTTCAGATTGGTAAAGATTCGTTGTCAATCTGGAGAAGAATTTCAACAGACTACCTTGGTTGATTATGAGGGAGAAAAGTTTCAAGATCACATTTCGATACGCCAAAGATTGTTACAGATACTTGAAACACGGACCTGAACTTGAAATTGAGATTTAGACCCCGCAGTTCGCTTGCGAACTGCGGGCTTTTTGTTACTAATTTTTACTGCCGGTTTTTGAACGCGTTTTTGAGGGTGTCGGTGTCGGCGTACTCAAGTTCCGAGCCGGTAGAGAGACCACGGCCGAGCAAAGTAATTTTCACTTTAGTTTTAATTAGCGCTTGGAGGAGGAGTGGCTTCAGATAATCCACGGTATTATCGCCCTCACTACTCGCGGCTAAGGCAATAATCACTTCATTTAAATTTTTATCGCTCGTTACTCTAGTCACCAATTCTTCACTTCTAATTCTACTCGCCGGCGCTTTATCTAAAATTGGTAAGAGGCCGCCTAAGATAAAGTATCTTCCGGGATAAGCGCCAGAGCGCTCTACCACCGCCACGTCGGCGTCTTTCTCTACTACCATTAAGCTGGTGCCATCACGGGCGGGGTCGCGGCAAAGATCACAAAGAGTAAACTTGTCACTATTGCTATCAAAGAAGCGATGACACAATTCGCACTCCCGCACCGCCGCGCCTAAAGCGGCAATGCTCGCGCTTAGATTATTTCGCTCGGCTTGATTGAGCGTTAAAAGGAAGTAGACAAAGCGCCGCGCTTGCCGCCCGCCAATGCCGGGGAAGCGGGTAAAGAGCTTGGCTAATTTATCTATCGCTGCCGGCTCGCGCATACGCTTTAAGAGAAACTGCCAAAGCTATCTTTAGCAATAGTGGAGAAGGAGACACGCTTCTCGTCAAAGTAGAGGTCCACGTGACCTACCGGACCGTTGCGGTGCTTGGCCACAATAATCTTGGCAATGTTAGTCCGCTCGGAGGCTTCATTATTCTTATCTTCGCGATGAATAAACATCACCACGTCGGCGTCTTGCTCAATGGAGCCAGAATCGCGGAGGTCAGAGAGGCGCGGCTCGCCACCTCGACTCTCTACGGCCCGATTAAGCTGAGAGAGGGCGAGGACCGGCACTTCCAGCTCGCGAGCGAGGCCCTTGAGTGAGCGAGAAATCTCGGTCACCTGTTGGACGATGGAATCGGAATCGCGGCGGGGGATCATGAGCTGGAGATAATCCACCACGATCATCCCTAAATTACCTTCCGCCTTAAGCCGCCGCGCCACCGAGCGCATTTTAGCAATGGTGTTGCTCGCTTCATCATCAATGAAGATTGGTGCTTTAGATAATGAGTCCAAGGCATCGCGGATGCGAGAGAATTCTTCATCGGTATTAATTTTACCGGTGCGGAGCTTCCACGAGTCTACGTGACTGGTAGCGGCAATGAGGCGGTCCACCAATTGAGCGGCACTCATTTCTAGCGAGAAGATGGCGACTGGGATTTGGTGTTCGGCGGCGGCGTGACGGACAAAGTCTAGCGCGAGTGAGGTCTTACCCACAGAAGGTCGGGCGGCGAGGATAACTAAATCTGATTTTTGGAAGCCGGCCAGCATATTGTCTAAATCTTTAAAACCGCTGGGGACACCGCGCAGCTCATTGTCTGACTTGTGGAGCATCTCAAAGCGTTCCCAGGCCTCGTGCAAAGTATCTTTAATATGGACGAAGGTCTTCTTAGAAAAGTTGGCGATACTCGCCAGGGTCCGCTCGGCTTTCTCATAAATAGAATCAATTTCTTCATCTTCTTTATACCCAAGGTCAAGAATTTGGCTGGCCGAGTCAATGAGGGTGCGCAGAGCGGCTTTTTTACTCACCAGCTCGGCATAATAGACTAAGTTGCTGGTGGAGGGGACGGTGCTCACCAGCTCGGCTAAATAAGCAGAGCCGCCGGCCGCCTCTAACTGCTTTTTATTTTTGAGATAAGAAGAAATGGAGACGGCATCGATCGGATCGCCACTTTCATCTAAAGCGAGCATGGCTTGGTAAATAAGACGATGCTTCTCGGCGTAAAAGTGGAGAGACTTTACACTATCGGTAATCTCGGCCAGTGCTTTGGGCTTGATCATAATCGCGCCGAGCAGAGCCTGCTCGGCGGTGAGATCTTGCGGCGGCACGCGCAAGCCCGTTTTAGCAAAAGGTTGGAGGGGTGACTCAATCATTGGCTTGATTGTACCATAGGCCCGCACGGGTCAAAATGAGGCAATTTAGGCTTAAACTACCCTAAAAGTGCCTAAGCTGGGGATAGCTTATTTTTGCCTAATCTTTGGCCCAGTAGGGGAGTCGTCGATTTTGAAGCCAAGTTTTTCTATTTGGTCTCTAATTGTGTCAGAGGCGGAGAAGTCACCGGATTTTCTAGCTGTTTCTCTTTCTTCCACCAACTTCTGAACTTCTGCTGGAATTTCTAATGGTTTAATTTGGTCCAAACCCAAGCCTAAGATTTGGTCAAAGTCTAAGAGTGTTGCTTTCTTTTCGGCGGGGGAGAGGGCCGCATCATTGACCACTTCCCACACTGTCGCTAGCGCCTGCGGCGCGTTTAAATCATCATTTAAGCTGGTGATAAATTGCTGGTGATATTTCTCATTCACTTCTCCTAGCTCACTTCCGGCTAAATCGCGCATTATATCTTCTAGCTTATTTAAAGCAGTTTGAGCGGCGGTGAGCGACTCCCAAGTAAAGTTAAGTTGCTTGCGATAATGAGCCGTGAGAGTTAAGTAGCGATAGGCGAGCGGGGCGTAACCTTGATCAATAATATTGCGGAGAGTATAAAAGTTGCCGGCCGATTTAGCCATCTTTTTTCCTTCCACCAGGAGCCATTCATTATGGAGCCAATATTTAGCCAAGGGTTTATTGGTGGCACATTCACTTTGGGCAATCTCGTTCTCATGATGAGGAAAGATATTATCTACACCACCAGTATGGAGGTCGAAGCTCTCACTTAAATTAGCCATACTCATGGCGCTACACTCAATGTGCCAGCCGGGCCGGCCTTTGCCTAAAGAAGTTTGCCAGAAGATTTCCCCGTCACTTTTATCCCAAGCCTTCCAGAGGGCAAAGTCGCGAGCGCTGTCTTTCTCGTATTCATCAGTTTTCATTCTCCCAGACGCGTTAGTGGTTAACTCGTTTAAATTAAGTTGGGCCAATTTGCCATAAGCTTTATCTTTAGCAATTGAGAAGTAAACACTGCCGTCATCTGATTTATAGGCATAACCGGCTTGTAACAACCTTTCTATTAACGCCACCATTTGGTCTAAATAGTCACTCGCTTGAGGATAGAGATCAGCGGGGAGAATGTTTAAAGCATCACGATCGCTAAAGAATCTTTCAGTATAGAATTGGGTAAACTCTTTCAACCCTTTCTTTTCATCTTGGGAGCGTTTAATTGTTTTATCATCCACGTCAGTAATATTCATCACGTGTTTCACTTGATAATTATTAGCTTTCAAAACCCGTCTTAAAAGATCGGCAAAAAGGTAGGAGCGATAATTGCCCAGATGAGGGTAATCATACACCGTGGGGCCACAGGTGTAGAGACCCACTTGCGACGGGTGGAGAGGAGTAAATTCTTGCAACTCACGACCCAGAGTGTTGAAAAGTTTTAAAGCCATTTCTTAAGCCGGAGGAGGGCAACGCTAAACAGGGTGACAGCGATCATAATGCCTAAAACGACCCAGAAGCCACTTGGCTGATTAACAATCGGGATGTAATTACTGGAGATGCCGAAGATTTGACCAATTAAGGAGAGGGGAAGGAAGACGGAAGCGACAATGGCGAGGGCCTTCATAATTTCATTAGACTTGATATTTAAAAGTGATTCA
>JAHFNY010000019.1 GCA_023267075.1 Candidatus Vogelbacteria bacterium | reverse complement strand
ATCTGAAAATAAATATCGCTTCGGGCGATATGGACACTCTCCAATTGGTTGATGATGATAAGGTGGTGGTCTACACCCTGAAGAAGGGGATTAATGACACCATTCTCTATAATGAAAAGTTGATGGTAGAACGCTTTGGCTTTAAACCAGCGCTTTTACCCGATTATAAAGGTTTGCGCGGCGATCCCAGTGATAACATTATTGGCGTTGCGGGAATTGGTGAGAAGACGGCGACGGATTTGATTACCAACTTTGGGTCAATTGAGCAGATTTATCGGAAATTGAAGAAGGGGGAGAAAGATTTCTTAGCCGCGGGGATTAAGCCAAGAGTGCTGGAGTTATTGAAAGAAAATGAAGAAGAGGCACTATTTTCTAAAACTTTAGCCACGATCCGTCGCGACGCGCCGATTAAATTTGAACTCCCAGAAAAAGTTTGGTCAGAAACCTATACTTCCGCCGCCGCCGAGAAAATCTTCTCGGAATTAGAGTTTAAAAGCTTGATCGGGAGGGTGAAGAATTTGAACGGTGAAGTCCTGGTTGTTTCTAATGAAGCTAAAGAAGCCAATTTACCTAAAGAGGCTATACCCCCAGAACTAGTCATTGCCGCTTGGTTATTAGATTCTAGTCTAACTGAAGTTACAGCGGAAGAAATAGCTAAATTGGGTGGGAAAGAAAAAATTTTGAAATTAATTACCGAACGTGGTTTAGAGAAAGTGTATCAAGACATAGAATTGCCGTTGATTCCGATTATCGCCAAAGCGGAAGAGCGGGGGATTCTGATCGATACGATGTATTTAAAAAATCTTTCTCTTGATTATCGGGCCCAAGCCGACGCTTTAGTGGCTAAAGTTTATAAGCTAGCCGGGAGGGAATTTAACTTAAATTCTCCTAAACAATTAGCGGAGATTTTATTTGATGAATTGAAGTTAAATGTGAAGGGGTTAAAGAAGACCGCCGGCGGCGCGCGGAGCACTCGCGAGTCAGAATTACTCAAACTCGCTGACCAACATGAAATCGTTAAATTAATTTTAGATTATCGAGAACTACAAAAACTACTTTCCACCTATATTGATGCCATTCCTAAATTGGTAGATAAAACTAATCGTCTCCACACCACCTTAAAGCAAGCTGGGACCACGACTGGGCGGATGTCTTCCGTTGACCCTAATCTCCAGAATATTCCCGCTGGCGAGAAGTATGGTCCGGCCTTGCGCCGCGGCTTTATCGCTACTCCGGGACATGAATTTATTGCCGCTGATTACTCCCAGATTGAACTTAGGGTCTTAGCTCTCCTCTCCGGTGATCCCGCGTTGAAGAAAATCTTCCAAATTGGCGCGGATGTTCATGCCGCTGTCGCTTCGCTCGTTTTTGGTGTGCCAGAAAACGAAGTGACGCGCGATATGCGCCGTAAGGCTAAAGTCATTAACTTTGGTATTATCTACGGCATGGGGGTGAACGCCTTGAAGATTAATCTTGGTTCCACCCGGGAAGAAGCGCAAACCTTTTATAACAATTACTTTGCTACCTTCCCGACGATTAAAAATTATTTTGAGGAAGCAATTGCTCTGGCCACTAAGCGCGGTTATTCCGAGACTTACTTTGGTCGCCGGCGCTACTTCCCCGAGCTTAAGTCCAAACTCCCATTTATGCGCGCCGCCGGAGAGCGGATGGCGATGAATGCGCCACTTCAAGGCACGGCGGCGGATTTGGTAAAACTAGCGATGACTAAAGCCGATAAAGCGCTTAGAGAAGCGGGTTTAATTGACCGGGTCCACTTCCTCCTCCAAGTCCACGATGAGCTCATTTACGAGGCGGAAGAGGGGATTTTAGCTAAAGCGGGGCCCATCATTAAAGCGGCGATGGAAGGGGTGTTGAAGGAATCAGTGCCCATCGTGGCCAATCTCTCCACCGGCCGCACCTGGGCGGAGTTAAAGTAACCTAAAAATTATAAGTCGTATCACCCCGACGCTCTACGGCCAAAATGATAATTTCTCCGTTTTTACTTTCTTGATAGATGATCCTGATCTGACCACTCCTAACGCGATAAATGTTAGTGTACCCCTTTAGTTTTTTCCGATCTAAAGTAGACCAGTTTTTATTCTTAATTAATTTAAGGATTGTGATGATTTTTCTCTGCTCATCTAAGGACAACTTTTTAAGCGCTTTGTTAACTTTGTCCATTTAGGCTTTTGGGTTTTCAATGCGCTTCTTTAATCGGGAAAGAAGTTCTTCTAATGGGATACCGCCGCGGCGGAGTTTGGTGAAATCGATTACTTCTTCCCAAGCACTTTCTTCATCAACTGGAGAGAGGCGGAAGATGGGTTGAGACTTTCTCATCACCAAAAAACTCCGGCCTTTACCCACCTCACTGATATACGTGCTGGTATTTTCTCGTAATTCTCTTAAGCTCACGATTTTTTCAGTCATAGAGTAAGTTTATCTTATGATAATCATTGAGTCAAATGGTAAGAGTGGATAAATTTCACTCTCCACCGGCCGCACTTGGGCGGAGTTAAAATAACCTTATTTCTCAGCATATTTTGACGTCCTAAAATCACTTGACTTTTTATATGATTCATGTATACTATAGCTAGGTCTTTGAAAGATAATTACTTGTGTTTTGGGTCAATCGGACGAGTTCATAACGAACGTGTCCACAGAAAGGAGTAGACTATGTCTACGATATATTCAGTTGGATTGATGAACCAGTTGGGCGATGGACTTGAAGCGGCCGGATTTTCGCCAGACGATGTGACTAAGTTGCGGGCGTTCGCTGGTTTGAAGACTATCAAAGCAGTTTTGAACGGCTACGCCAAGATTGAGATAGTCAAACATCTCGTGGATCTCGACGCTAACCCGTTCGTTCCCGATGGTTGGAAAGTGGAGGAACATACTATAGGCGGTCAGTTTGAGTGGAGCCCGACCGCAGTTGCTCTCTATCTTTCAACCAAGCAGCAGAATGGCGGAGTGATTGGCGGTCACGATCTCCGAAAAGAGATGAAGAACCAACGCGTTTTCAACGCCAACCTCTTAGACTTTTTGCTCGCCAACCCTCACCTCATTCCCGAGGAATGGAAAGGTAAATACGTTTTCTTCTGGGGAACAATTTACCGTAGCTCGGACGGCAACCTCTGCGTTCGCTTTCTCCGCTGGGTTGGCGACGAGTGGTTCTGGTACTACTCTTGGCTTGATAGTGCCTGGAACGCTGACTACCCGGCTGCGGTGCCCGCAAGTAATTAGAACTTTAGAACTTTGGTTTTCGGACTAAGGTTTTTGACTTTAGTCCTTAGACTTTTGACCTCGCGCAATGTTGTGCGGGGTCTTTTTGTTATAATAAAAAAGGTAGTAGGTTAATAGGTGGGGGATTACGGTTTCCCACTACCGAATCTGGGTTATTTAAATTGAGAATATCTAAAACTACGGTTGAGGATAGAGTGGTTTAAATTAAACTCTAAAAAATGAAATTACTTGGTATGGTGTGTTAAGACATTTAAGATGCCGAAGACAACATAACCTTTGGAGTAATCTGGAGGTAATAATATTGGCGACACGCCATATGCAACCGTAACTCGGACGACAACCTCTACGTTCGCTATCTCAACTGGAATGGCGACAAGTGGAACTGGAACTACAATTGGCTTGATAATGACTGGAACGCTGACAACCCGGCTGCGGTGCCCGAAACTATTTTCATTTCTCCCTCACCTTTTGGTTGGGGGAGTTTTCTTTTTCTAGTTTTCCGTTCCAACCTCCAAGCATTTTACCAACCACATCTAGCTTCAGAGATAATTCAGCGTATTTTTTAGTATCAATGAATTTATTTTCCCACCCAACTAGTAATAAGATTTTAACTGCGTCCAATTTTCTGATCGCTAGTTTAATAAATGACAATTTGTTTTCTTTGGTTAAGAATATGGCGGCTGAAGTTGACTCTAGTATCTCAATCAATAATGTATCAACTTTTAGACCAAAAGAGTGTTTGTGGGGTTTGGGGATCAGATTATAAACAAGCAACCACAGAGAATAAGCGGCTTTCAAGCGGTCAATAATCGGCAAAACTGGTCGGGGGGGGGGTCGTAAAGGTCATGTTAAAATTAAAAAATGTTAGCGGCTAAATATGACGACATAATTTCCCTAGATAACTTACTTTTGGCTTGGCGAGAATTTTTACGGGGCAAGCGGCACAAGAAGGATGTTCAAGAATTCCAGTTGCGACTTATGGATAATATCATAGCTTTGCATCTCGATCTAAAACACAAAACATATAAACACTCTGGCTACTACGCTTTTAACATTAGCGACCCTAAACCTCGCAACATTCATAAAGCTAGTGTTAGAGATAGACTTCTTCACCATGCTCTCTACCGTTCCCTCTATTGGCATTTTGACCGCCATTTCATCTATGATTCCTATTCCTGCCGCTTAGGTAAGGGGACACATAAAGCCTTAAATAGGTTTAAGAAGTTAGCGTATCAAGCGAGCTTTAAACACACTAAAACTCTCTGGATTCTTAAGTGCGATATTAGAAAGTTTTTTGCTTCAATTGACCAAGCTATTTTACTTGAGATTCTTGAACACCACATTGGTGATAAAGATACTTTTGAATTACTTAGAGAAGTGATCTCTAGTTTTCGTTCTGGTTTGTCGCTGGGTAATTTAACCTCCCAACTTTTAGTCAATGTCTACATGAATGAATTTGATCAATTTATGAAGCATACTCTGAAAGCCAGATATTACCTCCGTTATGCCGATGACTTTGTCATTATGAGCCAAGATAAACAATGGTTAGAGCAGATTTTAGTAGAGATTAAAAACTTTCTGGTCATGAGACTTAAATTGTCTCTTCATCCAAATAAAATATTTCTTAAAACTTTAGCTTCCGGGGTTGATTTCCTCGGCTGGGTCCACTTTACTGATCACTGCGTGTTGCGGACAGTGACAAAGAAAAGGATGATAAAGAGGCTAAAGGAAGTAGGTAATAAACCGGAGGTTTTTCAGTCCTATCTTGGGTTACTTAGTCATGGAAATACCCAAAAGTTGAAGCAAAAAATTATGCTACAATAAACCCACGATGGCGTTTGTAAAATCGGGGCCGGTGCGGAAAAGTAATCTTTTTGACCCCAAATCAACTCAACCGTTTAAACTATCTCGGACTAAGTTGGAGGATTTTATGCGCTGTGAGAGATGTTTCTATTTGGATCGGCGCTTGGGTATCGGCAAGCCATCTACCCCACCTTTTTCCCTCAATGCCGCGGTGGACTTTTTATTAAAGAAAGAGTTTGACGTTCATCGCTCTAATCAAACCCCTCATCCCTTTATGAAAGCTTACGGGATAGATGCCATACCCTTTCAACATGAGAAGATGGATGTCTGGCGGGAGAATTTTGTCGGCGTGCAATACTTCCACGCGCCATCCAACTTTCTATTCTTTGGCGCCGTGGATGACATTTGGCAAAACAAAAATGGCGAGTTATTGGTCGTGGATTATAAAGCGACAGCTAAAGATAGTGAAGTCAGTTTAGACGCCGAGTGGCAAGATTCTTATAAACGGCAGATGGAGATTTATCAATGGCTCTTGCGTCAGAATGGGTTTAAAGTTTCTACCACTGGCTACTTTGTGTACGTCAATGGCAAGCGTGATGCGGCGGCCTTTGATGGCAAGCTGGAGTTCTCGGTTAAGCTCATTCCCTATACTGGTGCGAGTGAGTGGGTGGGGGAGAAGTTGGTCGCGGCTCGGGCTTGCTTAACTGCCGAGAGCCTGCCGGGAGCTAATCCTAGTTGTGAGTATTGCCAATACCGCGCCGCCGCCGTATTATTAGAGAACGAAGAGGGTCGACCTCAAAAAACTTTATTTAATTAATCTAATTTAATTTTTTTATGAAGAATGCCGTAGTTGCGATTATTGTGATTATTTTGGTCGCGGGCGGAGTATGGTGGTACTTAAATGGTGGTACTGGCGCCATGATGTCGGCTAACACTCTGGTGGTGCCGCTTAGCGCCCAAAATGCTTCCGGCGAGAATGGTACCGCGACGCTTGCTGAAGTAGATCAAACCACCGCTGGCGCGGTGAAGAAAATTGTTCGTTTAACGATTAAAGTGACGGGTGCCGTGGCTGATGTACCACAACCAGCGCACATTCATGTTGGTTCCTGTGCTAATTTAGGCGCACCGGTCTTCCCCCTCACTTCTGTGGTTAATGGGATGTCAGTGACCGATATTGATACCACCCTGGATCAGATCAAAGCCTCTAAACAACCACTCGCGATCAATCTCCATAAATCTGCTTCTGAAGCCAGTACTTATGTGGCTTGTGGCAATATTCCCCTTCCTACAGCCACTCAATAATTGAAGTATGAAGAGGGGTTTAATTATTGTTGTTATCTTTGTCCTTATTGCTATCGGGATTTTAGCTTGGTTTAAATTTGGAGTTAATAATTTAGGTCCAGCCACACCTTATGTGCCAGATAATCAATATCGGCCAGTAATAAATTAATTATGACCAACTTCTTTGTTTCACCAGAAGGAATTGTGGCAGTCAGATTATTCTTAGCTTTAATCCTTGGTTCACTAATTGGTATTGAGCGGACCATTGCTCACAAGAAGGCCGGTCTCCGGACTTATGCTCTTGTTTCTCTCGCTTCAGCCTTATTTGTGGTGGTGGGGCAGATTGTTAGTGCCGGTTTGTCATCATCGGTAGCTAATCCACTAATAATGGCCGCGCCTGTTATCTCGGGTATCGGTTTCTTGGGAGCGGGGTTAATTATCTTCCATGGTTCTAATCTCCAAGGTTTAACCACCGCTGCTGGCTTATGGGTAGCAGCGGCGGTAGGTGTGGCCACTGGTTTTGGGCTTTATCTCATTTCTTTAGTTGCCGTTATCCTTACTTTGTTTGCGCTAGTAGTCCTGTGGTTTTTAGAACGGAAGATTAAAGATCTGACCGATTAACAATGAGTTTGGCTCTTATCTCCTGGAATGTGAATGGGATCCGCGCCGCCGAGCGCAAGGGTCTGCTTAAGTTCATTGCGTCTGGCAAATATGATGTGGTGTGTCTCCAAGAAGTGAAGGCTCACGATGAAGCTTTGCTGTCAGAAGAATTAAAACAGCCGGATGGCTATACCGCTTACTTTAATTTAGCTAAGGAAAGAAAGGGTTATAGTGGCGTGGTAGTTTATTCTAAACTTAAATCCAAGTCGGTTAAAACTAACTTCGGTAAGAATCATCTTTCGACTGAAGGGAGGGTGCTAGAATTAGAATTTGCTGATTTCACTTTGCTCAACGTTTATTTCCCCAATGGCGGGGGTGAGGATCATCGATTGAAGTATAAATTGGAATTTTTTGATCAGTTTACCACTTATGTAAAAAAGTTAGTCAAAAGTGGGAAGAAAGTAATTTTCTGCGGCGATGTGAATGTGGCTCATGAGCCAATTGACTTAGCGCGGCCCAAAGCCAATGAGAAAGAGATTGGCTTCTTGCCGGAAGAACGCGCGAAGTTAGATATTTTTACCCAAGCCGGTTTCATTGATACCTTCCGCCAATTCCATCCAACTAAGGTAGAATACTCTTGGTGGGATGTGAAGACGCGCTCGCGCGAGCGCAATGTGGGTTGGCGGATTGATTACTTCTGGGTCAGTAAAAATATTTTTGATAAAGTGGAGAAAGCCTTTATCTTAGGCGAGGTGGAAGGCTCAGATCACGCGCCGGTGGGCCTCACGTTGGGTATTTAAATATGATTTACCTTATTACTGGTGATGATTTTAATAAAGCGAGCGGCGCCTTCAATAAATATTTAGGCATTTTACGGGCTAAACAGCCGGCGGCGAGCGTTTTCTCTTTCACGCCAGAAGATTTTAACGCTGGTGCCTTTGAAGAAGTGGCAAGAGGGGAAACTCTTTTCTTCACCAAGCATATTGTGACTGCCCGGCGATTGGGTGAAAGTGAGGCCGCGATGGCTTTAATTAAAGATTTAGCCAAAGTAATGGCGGAATCAGCAAGCGTTTTTCTTTTTTACGAGCCGGAGGCAAGCAGTGACGTGGTGAAAGTTCTCACCAAGCAGGCTAAAGAAGTAAAAACTTTTCCCCTAAAAGTGGTAGAGAAGAAAGAATTTAACGTTTTCGCCTTAACCGATGCTCTCGGCCGGCGGGATAGAGAAAAACTTTGGGTTCTTTACCAAACAGCGCTCCGAGTTGGTGTCTCGCCGGGCGACATTTTCTGGCGATTTATTTGGCAGGTTAAAAATATGTTAATTGTTAGTTCAGTCAAAGATATTCAAACTACTGGACTTAAGCCCTTCGTCGCTAACAAGGCCCTCACCGCCAGTCGCAATTTCTCTAATGCAGAAGTTAAAAACTTGTTAGACAATTTTATTGATCTCTTGGCCACCACCTTTCCCGATTCCGATGAATTTACCTTCGGCCTTGAGAAAATCATCTTAACTATTTAGTCCGCCCAGCAGGATTCGAACCTGCGACCGTTTGCTTAAAAGGCAACTGCTCTACCGACTGAGCTATGGGCGGGGCTCAAGAAAAAATACTATATTTCTCACTATTTGTCTAATTTACAGCGGATAGTCTATGGCTAGAGCGCCGGGGCCGAGGACAAGGAGCGAGAGGGCGATAGCAATAAGGAGGAGATAGTAGGTGCGAGAGTGGTACGAGTCGTGATGGCGATAATTAAGGATGAGGCTCACGAGCATTAAAATGGCCACTAAGAGCGCTGCCGCTTGAGTGAAGAGGCCAAGAAAGAGGAAGATGGCGAGTGCCCCCTCAATTAAACTAAGAGCAATACTGGTGAGGTCGCGGCTAGGCCAGGCATTTTTAAGATGAAGGAAGGCGTGGCTAGCAAGCGCAAGCGCTAAAATGACGCGTAAGAAAGTAATCCCGTAGAAGCTGTAATCAAGCAAGCTGGGGAAGAGCGATAACATATAAGTATGGTAGCATAAGCGGCAATGCCTCGCCAATTGGAATTAATTATCCATAACGTCCGGAGTGCCCACAATGTGGGCGCGATCTTCCGCACTGCCGACGGGGCTGGCGTCAATAAAATTTGGCTCACTGGTTATACCCCGGCGCCGGTAGATGAGTTTAAACGAGCGAGTAAAGAGATTGAGAAGACGGCCTTGGGGGCAGAAAAGATGGTAGCGTGGGAGAAACGAGAAAATATTTTAGATTTACTTAAAGAATTAAAAAGTTTTGATTATCAAATTTGGGCACTGGAGCAAAGTGAGAAGTCGGTAAATTATAAACTAGCTAAATTGGCGGGCCCGACGGCTTTAATTGTGGGGAATGAAGTAGAGGGGATTGAGCCAGAGGTTTTAAACCAGTGTGACCAAATAATTGAGATCCCGATGCGCGGAGAAAAAGAATCTTTAAATGTTTCCGCCGCCACCGCCGTGGCCGTGTTTAGCTTGATTGACTAAGGTAAGATAAATCGCTATTCTTACGCCGGAAGGAGGTCTTAACAATGAAAACTCAAACAATAATACCCTTTAATGAACCTTTTGTTCCGGAGGAAGCTTTCGCTAATTTAGATGAGGCTTTAGGTTGTGGCAGAATTGCCGGCGATGGCCCTTTCACTAAAAAGTGTCAGGGACTTTTACAGCAATTGCTGAGTGTCCAGAAGGTCTTATTGACTACTTCTTGCACTCACGCCTTGGAGATGGCGGCAATGCTTCTTGATATTAAGCCTGGTGATGAAGTCATTGTGCCGTCTTACAC
>JAHFNY010000004.1:12330-43615 GCA_023267075.1 Candidatus Vogelbacteria bacterium | reverse complement strand
GATGACGACGCGGCGGTCAAACCTGCCTGGGCGCACCAACGCCGGGTCGAGGACGTCGGGACGATTGGTCGCCGCCATCACAATTAACTTTTCATTCGGTTCAAAGCCGTCCATCTCGACTAAAATTTGGTTTAAAGTTTGTTCTCGCTCGTCATTACCCCCGCCCATACCCGAGCCGCGATGCCGGCCAATGGCGTCAATTTCATCAATAAAAATAATCGCTGGAGCCGAGCGCTTAGCTAATTTAAATAAATCACGGACGCGTGAAGCGCCTACTCCCACGAACATTTCTACGAATTCTGATCCAGATAAGTAAAAGAACGGTACGCCCGCCTCCCCGGCTACGGCTCGGGCGAGTAACGTTTTACCTGTCCCGGGCGCACCCATCATCAACACGCCCTTCGGGATACGAGCGCCAATTTCAATAAACTTCTTGGGGTTGCGGAGAAAGTCCACGATCTCCAATAATTCTTCTTTAGCTTCCTTCACTCCTGCTACATCTTTAAACATTACCTTCTGACTGGGATCATCCGGATCAATCACCCGGGCCTTGGACTGACCGAAGGAGAAAGCTTGCATGGAAGCGCCTTTAACCTGCCGCGAGATCAGCCAAAAGAAAACAATGACAAAAATAATTGGCACAATAATAGGCAATAAATTTAAAAGCCAAAAGGTCCAACCAGAATCACCCTGAATATTAATATTAACTTTAGCCAGTTGCGCCGGAGTAACGCCATAAGTGGCAAGGGTCTCGGACAATCCGCGTTCCGTCTCTTTATGTGAGTCGCGCTTATCACCACTCACATACTCCACACTTAAAGCATCACCATTTACAGTAATGGTTTTAACCTCACCCTTAATCACTGACTGGGCTAATTCCGACAGCGGCAGAGCAGGAGTAGCCGGAGTGCCACCAGTAAAGGCCGAGTATAAGGCCACCAATACCACCAGGATCAAAACGGTCCCGGTAATTTGGCTCCCCCACTCTCGCCACAATTGGCTGGGTTGTAAGTTCTTTTTAGGCTTCTTATCTTTCATCGGTAAACCGCATTATACATAAAAGCCGTCAAAAATACAGAACTATTACCTTATGCTAAAATAAACCCATGAGCTTGGTGGAAAATAGAAAGGCGAAGTTTAATTATGAAATTTTAGAGACCTTTGAGGGGGGCCTGGAGCTTTTGGGCCCCGAGGTTAAATCGCTCCGAGCGGGACAGGCCTCGCTTGAAGGTTCCCATCTCATTGTCCGAGGCGGAGAAGTCTATTTAACCGGCGCGACCATCGCGCCGTATCAGCCCAAGAATCAGCCGCTCTATGATCCGGCCCGCAATCGCCGCGTCCTCATTACCAAACAAGAATTGAAAACGTTGATCGGTAAAGAGAAAACTCAACGATTGACTTTAGTGCCACTTTCAGTGTATAATAAAGGCCGCTTCTTAAAGCTCAAATTTGCCTTAGTGCGAGGGAAGAAACAGGGCGATAAACGCGAGACAATTAAAAAGCGCGATGTGGAGCGCGATCTGCGCCGATCTTTGAAAGAATAAAATATGGGGGTGACTGTTTAGACAAGAGTCTGAATGAGTTCGTGCCAACGAGAGCTGCTGGTAACTCTTTAAACTGCGAGCAAACGATAAGTGCAAACTTGTCATCTAAGGTAAGCAAGGTGATTTCACCTTACTTTACTCCTGCTTTCGCTTTAGCCTAAGTGGGTGTCGCTTGAACTTTGGGCTCTATCAGGTTTAAGTGGCAACATAATTATAGAGATCGGAGACTTGCCCGCTTCAGCAAGGATCCTAAATTATAGGAGCTTATTGAGTTAGTGTTTAGCCAGACTTTAAGCTAACTCAAGACATTTTTAAGCCTGGCTAGCGTTTGGTAGATGCGTGCTCGTTTCACCTTTTGGACGCGGGTTCAATCCCACCACCTCCACCATATATTTCTTCTTGTTTTATTTGACTTTTAGGCCGGTTTTGGCTATCATAACCTCGCTCGTGAATAATTATACCCGTATTAATCAGGCCATTAGAGCCCCGGAACTCCGGGTAATTGATGAGGCGGAAGGCAATTTAGGCGTCATTTCCCGCGAGGCGGCGCTCGCCAAGGCAGCCGAGGCGGGTCTAGATTTGATTGAGATCTCCCCCAATGCCGTGCCCCCAGTGGCCAAAATCATGGATTTTGGCAAGTATCAGTATCTTGAGAATAAGAAGAATAAAGACGCCAAGAAGGGCACCGGCGGTGAGACCAAGTCCCTGCAGGTTAAAATTGGCACCGGCGCTCACGACCTTGAGCTCAAGGCTCGTCAGGCCTCCAAGTTCCTCGCCGAGGGCAATCGGGTGAAGGTTAATCTCTTCCTCCCCGGCCGCGCCAAGTACTTGGACCAGAACTTCCTTAAAGAGCGTTTGGATCGCCTCCTCCAACTCTTGACTGAAGATTATAAGATCGCCGACCCGGCTAAGAAGAGCCCTAAAGGCCTGTCCATTGTGATTGAACGAGCCAGTACCAAAAAGTAATTTTATGAAGATCAATAAATCATTTTCTAAACGATTAAAAATAACCAAGAGCGGTAAGTTAATGGCGCGCAAGCCGGGCAAGAACCACTTCAACGCCAAGTCCACTCGCTCTAAGCAACTCGCCGGCAAGCGGGGGGTGGAGTTTATGATGAAGAATAAAGACCGCGGTCAGTTTTTACAAAATAGTTAATTAATTTTATGCCTCGAGTTAAACGCGGAACAATTAGCAATAAGCGCCGGAAAAGTGTCTTGAAGAAGGCCAAGGGTTATCGCTTTGGCCGGAGCAAGAAGGAGGTGGAAGCTAAAGTGGCCCTGCTTAAAGCTGGAGTCAACGCCTTCCGCGATCGCCGCTTAAAGAAGCGTGACGCCCGGGGACTCTTCCAAACGCGCATTGGCTCGGCCACCCGTCTCCACGGCCTCTCTTACAGCCAATTCATTGGCAAACTTAAGAAAACCGGTAGTCTCTTAGATCGTAAAGTCCTCGCCGACCTGGCAATGAATGAACCCGCCGCTTTTGAACGCTTAATCAAACAACTCTAAATTTTTAACCCCGACCAACGCGTCGGGGTTATTTGTTATGTTCCGGGACCTCGCAGGTTTCGGCATAGTTGGGGTCAATCCCCTTCACCGCATACTCCTTCACTTTGCTTTCTTTAATCATGGTCATGATTCGTTCCACCAACTTAGCCGGATCAGCATCAAAAATAATTTTATCATTCGGCCGGTGAGCATTCTCAATAATCAATTTAATTTCTTCATCAGTGGGCCAGGGGCCTTCTAAAATACCAATTGGTTTATTGTCTTCAAAGCTAACGGTAAATTCATGAATAGTCCCGATCCGGCCGCAACCAATTAACACTGCGTCGGACGAGCGAGTGAGTAAAATATCCCGATGCGAGTAACCCTCGCCGGTGTAGATAATCAGATCCATATAATCAAGCGGGAGATTGTATTGCTCTACATGTTCCCGCTCATCCTTAGCCGGGGAAATTCCAATAGAAATACCGCCGGCCTCTTTGGCCCCAATTGCCACCCAGAGCGGGAAGCCAGTCGTTGCTCCTGAAACCAGAACGGCGCCAGCCTTGGCCACTTGCCGGCCCAGCTCTTTCGCCAATTCCATCGCCCCCTCACCACAATGACCCGTCTCAGCCGCGCCAGAGATGGCAATCTTTATTTTATTATGCTCATGCTTATCATTATTTTCCATAAAGTTATTATACTATGCTTTTACCATCTTAACTCCACCGTTTCGCCGGCTTGGGGGGCTCGGGCATTGAGACCCAGATAATCCCGAATCCGCTGAACGAGGAAAAGCGATGACTTCGGCTCCCCCATCACCACGAAGACTTGTTTGACGGTATCGGCCGTTTGATGAACAAAATCCAACAAATGATCCGAGTCTTTATGCCCCGAGTAACCACTCACTTTAGCCAAATTGGCCCGGACGGTAATCTCTTCCCCAAAGATTTTAATCGTCTTTGCTCCATCTTGAATGACTCGGCCTAGAGTCCCCACCCCCTGATAGCCAATTAAGAGTAAAGTGTTCTTGGGATTAGAGAGATAATCCTTCTCATGATGCAAGATCCGGCCACCAGTAGACATACCCGAGCCGGCCATAATAATCTTCCGCGGGTTGGCATCATGAATCGCTTTAGACTCTTCGGTGGAAAGGGTGAAGTGGAGATTAGGGAAGCGGAAGATACCATCACCATCATGAGCCTCCTTCATCGCCGCAGTATTCAAATAATCTTTGTACTTTTTATACACCGCCGTTACTTTAATCGCGAGCGGCGAGTCGACGAAGACGGGCACCAAGGGGATCCGCGACTGTTCCACCATCTGTTCAATCTCAAATAAAATTTCTTGAGTCCGCTCAATGGAGAAGGTCGGGATGAGCAAAGTCCCGTTGCGATGCATGGTCTCTTCAATCACATCCTCCAACTTCTCTTTACGTCTATTTCTCTCCTCATGATTGCGGTCGCCATACACACTCTCCATAATTAAATAATCGGCATCGGTAATCTTCTCGGTATCGGGTAAAATTGGCGAAGGTGAATTGCCCAAGTCACCAGTCAAAACAATTTTCCGCCCCCCTACCGTCACTTCCACCATCGCCGAGCCCAAAATGTGCCCGGCATTGCGCAAAACAATCTGGAAGGGGCCAAGCGTGAGCGGCTCGTGATAATTAAGATTCTGCCAGCGCGAGAAGGCCGTCTCCACATCGCTACTTTCATACAGTGGCTCCTTATTACCCTTAGCCGCCTCGCGATCAAGCAGGCCAACACTATCGTGAAGCGAGAGCTCACTAATCTCTTTAGTCGGCGGGGTGGAGTAAATAGTGCCGCGGAAGCCGTCTTTAACTAGCTTAGGTACCCGGCCAATATGATCTAAGTGAGCATGAGTCACAATCAACGCTTTCACTTCAGCCGGATTAAAGGGAAAGGGTTGCCAATTTTGATCCTCTTCCTTCCGTGTCCCTTGGACCAGACCACAGTCAATTAGAATCTGATAATCCTTGCCAGTTTCATCGCGACTAGAGAGGAGAAAGTTGGAACCCGTCACCTGCTCCGTCCCGCCAACAAATTTAATAATTACGCTTGTTTGGGCCATAAAGTTAAATTGACTATTTCTATTGCCAGCAGGACTCCAAACAAATCAGATAAAAGATCCGAGGCCGTATCGCGCGCCCCTTGTTGGAGTAAAAGCGGCGTCTTCACAATCAAGTAATTGTGATGAGCGTGATCGGTAGTAAATTCAAAAAATTCCCACGCCACACTAATAAGCATAACGATCACCATTACGCTTAAAGCTAGACGCCAAAAACCGTTCTTATCTAACAATTTAAGATTAAGCTCACCTAAACCCAACAAGACCAAACCTAAGCCCAAACCACCTAAAGTATGCATCAGGAGGTCAAACCACCAGATAAGCCAATACCAGTAATATTGGAAGGCCAGAATATTGAGAAGACCCACAGCGATTAAAATCGCGATCCCCGCGGTAAGCAGAAAATAAAGACGCATGATAACGGTATTGTAACGGAACTAAGGCTAAACGCCAAACGCAAAGCGCCCCCGCCGTTAAAGGCGGGAGCGTGTTGCGAGGACCGTTTGGGATTACCCTAGTCTTAAACTAGGTGGGTGTCCGCAGCCGAGCGCCAAGGCGCGAGGCAATATGAGACTCCCTAAAAATTTAAACGATCTAGATAATACCAAGCGGCCTAGTCTCATTATATAAAACGCCCAAACTAATGCAAACGTTACTCATCTTCCAAGTAATAAAGTTAATATACAAAAAATCCCCCCAACCGTATTAAAGTCAAAGGGATTGAGAATCAGAGTGTCTAGGGACGAAATCCCTAAGCGGCAGTTGCGGGAGAGAAAACCCGGCTACCAGCGCTCCACCGAATGCGGTCACGAGACCACGTAAAGACGTGCCACCCGCGGTCATCGGCAAACCAGCGCACGTCCACCACGCAGGAACCCAAGTAAAATAGGTTGGCCCGGCCGTTATTTAACAACTTGCCGTCCCCTCCATCTGACTGTTCGGCGATCATTCCAGCGATAAGCGCGCAGACTTCCGTTTCACCAAACAAGTGATTCTTGGGTAAAGCAACTTCGATCTCGGTATCTTTCAAATCTTTCGCGAGTTCAAAGCGATTGGCTCGGCAAATGGTACCAGACTTGCTAGGCTGGGCTTTGGCCACCACCAAACGGCGATAATCGTCGTAGACCCACAAACCGCTTCGATCACGATAGAACAAGTCTGGGTCGTGATCCGTAGCCAATGTAACGATCACTGGGTCGCGGTGGATCAAGATTAACCTCGCTTCCACCCGCTTACGAAGCACACCAAACATTTCTTCGGCGACTTCATCGCCTTCCTCCTCAAGAACGATTTGGACTTGATCCTTGGGCAGGATGATACCGTCCTTACGGCACTTGTCCGAAAAACGATCCGCGGCGCGACCAGCTTGGGCCATGGTCATACATTCGATGGGGGCAATGGTTTTGCTAGCCATTGGCGTCATCTCCTTTTGTCGAAAAGCTCAATTTTGATAGTTACTTACATTTCACTATCTTCTCTCATTATTATAAACCCATACAATAGTATTGTCAAGTAGTCAAAAAGGGTTGACTTTTAGAATTAGGAGTATATACTCTAAACACAGTTGGCTTCGGCCTCACCCCCGCAAGGGGGAGAAAGTAAAAACCGTCAAAGTAAACCTTTGGCGGTTTTTCGTACCGCTTCAAAAATGTCTTGATTGAGAAAACCGATTTTTTCAACAAGGCGTCTCGTATCAATAACTCGCAATTGGGAGAGGTTAGCTCTTGCCTCACGTCCATCTACTTTCCCAATAGGTAGGCGTAATGAGTGTTCGCGCGATGAAGTCGTAAGTGGAACGATAAGACATGCCTCCGGACCAAACCCTCGTAAAATAAGTGCCGGGCGCAAAAACCGCTCACCATGTCCATCCTGCTCGGTGCCAATATTGACACCAAGCCGGCACCACCAAATTTCCCGAACAGTATAAAAACGAGATGGTTCAGCGTTAGTCTCTTTCTTGACTTTATTCCAACTGTCAAAATCTTTTTCCATGAACCACGTTACTCATCCACGCCAAAGCGCTTGTAGGAAAAGGCAGAATCTTTACCAAACCAATACTGTATTTCATGAGCCGCTTCTTCCGGCGTCTCGGAGCAGTGGAGAATATTCATCACCGCCCGTTTATCTTTATTGGCTAAAGCCGGTGAATCAATAGAAAAGTCGCCGCGGATTGTGCCCATATCTGCTTTATACGGCATGGTCTCGCCAGCAATTTTACGTACCACGTCTACTGAATGGATACCCTGAACAATCATTTTAACTAAAGGAGCGGAAATCATATAATCTACCAACCACTTTCTAATTTCCGGACCAATTTTAGCCGCTTCAGTGGTACCAAAATCGGCTATGGCGTCATAACCATACTTTTCATAAGTACCCAAAGTTTTAGTCCCTAGACGAGTAATCCACGTTTCATCCTTGGGATAGTGATTATCAATCTGCTCACGAGTGGGCATAAACATTTCTAAAGCGACAATTTTTAAATCCCGCTGTTCAAAGCGGCGGATAATCTCGCCAATTAAGCCCTTGCGCACACCGTCGGGCTTAACCATGACATAAGTCTTTTCTTCTTTCGGATGAATCATAAATACTTTTTAAACTTTTTAATTAAAAACTAATAATTTTTAAGCTAAAGTTAGAATCTCCGGCCCATCCTTGGTAATAAGCACAGTGTGCTCAAAGTGGGCCGACAAGCTCCCATCGGCGGTAACGAAGGTAAAGCCGTCGGAGAGTAGTTTAGTCTCTTCTCGGCCTAATGTAAACATGGGTTCAATGGCAATCACCAGATTAGGCACTAGCTTCTCCCCCTCGCCCGCGCGGCCAAAGTTGGGCACAAGCGGATCCTCGTGGACGGCGTAGCCCACGCCGTGACCGGCCAAATCGCGGACAATGCCCAGTTTATTGCGCTCGGCCACTGCTTGAGCCGCGGCGCCAACGTCACCGGTCATAGCGCCGGCCACGGCAGCTTTAATCGCCAACGTGAGAGCCTCACGCGTCGCCCCCATTAAGCGCTCGGCCTCGGTGTCAACTTTACCCACAGCCAGCGTCAATGCCGCATCAGTAAAGAGTCCTTCATATTTTAGACCTAAATCTAAACTGACTAGATCACCCGTTTTAATCACTCTTTTACTAGGAATACCGTGAACAATCTCGTCATTAATTGAGACACAGAGAGCGGTGGGATAAGCCAGACGAGAACCGGCTGGCCGATAATTTAAGAAGGAGGCCTCCGCCCCATTTTGCTTAATCAATTCCCGGGCATAATCATCTAGCTCGGCTGTAGTTACTCCCGGCTTAGTTTTGGTGGCGAGAATTTTTAAGATTTCACCCAAGCGCTTACCACCCTCGCGCAACTTGGCGATATCGGATTTAGTCTTTAATTTAATCATGGCTCGCTAAAGCGGTCTTAAGCTCTTGATAAACTTGGTTAATTGTTTGTTCCCCATTCACCTCAATAAAACGATAATCCGGATTGGTGCGGAAATAATCTAGGGTTGGCACCACATCTGTCTCAAACCAGGCTAAACGCTTATTAATATTGTCCAAAGTTTTATCATCGGCCCGACCCCGAGCCAGTAAGCGTTCCCGGGACCAAATATCGGATACCTTAATATGAATCACCACTGGCTTGGTCCGATTATAAAATTTAAGGGCGCCATCTAAGATTTTAGCTTCATCCAGCTTACGCGGCGTACCGTCTAAAACCAGATGGGTCTCCGCCACCAAATTTTCCACAAATAAATGGGCCCAGTTCCACACCGCGAGAAATGATGGCTGGAGTTCGCCCGTTTCCATCAATTGACGTGAGAGCAAATTAGAATAATTATTTCCCGCAATAAAATCTCGGAATTTTTTCCCCGTTTCCAAATAAAAAATCGGCGTTGCGGACGCCGCCTTAAGATCATTCATCAACAATTCAGCTTGCGTCCCTTTGCCGCAACCGGATCGGCCAAGGAACATAACGGTAAGGAAATTCATAAATTAATTGGCGTTATAACAAGCGTGGAGACCATTACCCAGCGAGTCATCGCGCCAACACTGGCCGGCTACATTGCCGGTAGTATCAGTGATTGGCACATCCAAGACAAAGCAACTCGCCATGGCCCCGCCCACTGCCCCGCCGTAAGTAAGGCAATCCAGACTATAGAAAATGCCGGTATTATTAGGGATGGTACTGTTGTAATAACTACTATTGTTAAGCGTGGCGAGATTAGCTGGATAATCACCTTGATCCGCGTGATAAAGTTCTAAAGCATTGTGGAGTTGATGCACGGCCTCTTTATTGCCGGCATCGGCCCCCCGCTGCTTGGAGGTAGAGAGAGTAACGATAATAATCGCCGCAATGATGGCGATGATGGCGATAACCACAATTAATTCAATAATGGTAAAACCCTTATTCTTCATTAAGAGCAGTATAACAAATTTTTAATACTCGCGCAGGGACAGTTGAGAATCAAGTTGTTTAACGAAGTCGAGCGCCACTGAGACCACAATCAAGAGTGAGGTCCCGCCAATCGCTAAAGTAGAAATACCGGTGATATTTTGCATAATAATCGGCAACATCGCGACTACCCCGAGGAAAAGGGCACCAATTAAAGTGAGTCGAGTTAAAACTTTACCAATAAACGTGGCAGTGGATGGACCGGGACGGACACCGGGGATAAACGCCCCTGACTTCTGCAAGTTAGTAGAAATCGCCTCGGGGTCAAAAGTTACAGCCGAGTAAAAATAAGTGAAAATTACCACTAAGAAGAAATAGGACAAGCCGTAGACCCAAGCATTGGCGAGAGTAGCGAGAACCGTGCCACCGATTGCGGCCAAAGTGGCATTAGTGGAACCGCTTAAGAAGTTGGCAATCATTTGCGGAAAAAGGAGGATAGAAAGAGCAAAGATAATTGGCATTACTCCAGCATTATTGACCCGAATCGGGAGATAAGTGGAAGCGCCGCCGTACATCTTCATCCCTCGGACTTGCTTAGCATAAGTTACCGGAATTGGTCGCTCCGCCTCCGTAACCACCACTACCCCTGCCACAATCACCACCGCCGCCACAATGAAAGCGATGATTGTCGGAATTTGACTGGGATCAAAGCTAATCGCAATTTGGGCCAAGTCCCGCGGTAAACGAGAAATGATTCCGGCAAAAATGAGGAGCGAGATACCATTACCCACGCCATATTCTGACAACAACTCGCCCAACCACATTAAGAGGACAGAACCCGCCGTGACAACTACCACCGCCACGAGCATATTAAATGCCGAGAAGTTGAGGAAAATCCCTTGGCGCGAGAGGACCACTAACAGACCAAAACCTTGAAGGAGAGCGAGTGGCACTGTCAGTAAGCGCGAGTATTGAGCAATCTTGCGTCGACCCGCCTCCCCTTCCTCGTGATACAGTTCCTTGAGCCGTGGGAAAATCATCGTCAACAGCTGAATGATAATAGAGGCAGTGATGAATGGCCCGACACCCAGCATCATAATCGAGAGATTAGATAAACCACCGCCCGAGAAAACGTTTAAGAGACCGAGGAATTGATTGCCAGAGAAAAACTTTTGCAGCGCCACGGGATCAACTCCGGGAATAACCACTGTCGCCCCCAAACGAAAGAGACCTAAAATTAAAATGACAAACAATAAACGCAGCCGGAGATTGCGATCCTCCCAGACTAGACGTAATTTAGTAAAAAAAGTGTTTAACATCTAAATTAAATGATTTGCCCACCCGCTTTCTCCACGGCCGCCCGGGCACCAGCACTTAAAGTACAATTTTTAATGACTAACTTTTTAGTTAGTGTGCCCGTGGCGACAATTTTAACCTTCGGCAAACGGCCAGAAATAGGTTGGATCAACCTCTTCTCTAACAAAGTTAATGGGGTCACCGTCTCTCCAGCAGTAAAGACTTTTTCTAACATCGTTAAAGTAACCGCGGCGTCTTTAAAACCCACCCGCAAGTTAGAATTCTTACCCCGACCGCGGAGCTTGGGCAATTTCTTAATGATATCGCGGAGCTCTGGGCGCACCTTGTGACCAGCTCGGGCGATCTGACCCTTAGTCCCCCGACCGCTGGTGGTACCCCGCTTGCCACCCCGGCCAATTTGGCGGGACTTCTTATTGGCATTTTTCCGTTTTAATTGATGAATTTGCATAAAATAATTTAAGCCAATTGGGCGAGCGCCGCGACCGCGGCGCGAGCAATGTTAAGCTTATTCTTACTGCGAGAAATGACCTTACTGTTAACATCATGAACGCCAGCTAAGTCTAAAACGACGCGGACTGAACTCCCAGCCGAGAGACCACGGCCCGGCGCCGGCTTAATAAACACTCGCGAGCTACCAAACTTGGCGGAAACTTCATGCGGGAGAGAATTATTCTTAGTGAGGGGTAGGGTTAACAAATGCTTCTTGGCATTGTTGAGTGCTTTATCAATCGCGAGCGAAGTATCACCAGCCTTACCAATCCCTACTCCCACTTTACCTTTGTGATTACCGGCCACCACCACCACCGAGAAAGAGAAGCGCCGGCCACCAGCCATCACCCGAGTAACCCGCCGAATACTGATCATCTTGTGATCAAATTCGGGCTTGGCTCTCTCGCCCCGAGGCTCACGATTACTTTTACCACTTGGTCGTTTCATAATATTATTAGAATTTAAGGCCACCCGTGCGAGCGCCATCGGCTAACTTTTTAATTGTTCCGGTATAAATATAACCCCCGCGATCAAACACTGCTTGCTTGATCCCCTTAGCCAAGGCGGCCTTAGCCAGCGTCTCACCTAAAGCGGTGGCATCAGTCTTCTTCGCTTTAAGGTCACTCGCTGAAACTAAAGTCACTCCCTTATCATCATCAATTAATTGAGCATAAAGATGTTTACTGGAACGGAAAATAGCCAAGCGCGGGCGCTCTAAAGTGCCAGCGATCTTGGCCCGGATCCGGCGGCGACGAGTAGCTCTTTTTTGAACGCGACTAATCATAAAAATTTATTATTAAGCAGCGGTGCGCTTACCTTGTTTACGCTTGACGACCTCGGTGGAATAACGGAAACCTTTCCCCTTGTACGGCTCGACTGGTTTAAGGGCCCGGAGCTTGGCGGCAAATTGGCCCACGGCCTCTTTATCAGCACCGGTAATATCTAGCACCCCTTTCTCAATCTTTACCTTCACTCCAGTTGGGACCGGCACCTTCACATCATGAGAAAAACCTAAGTTGAGGACTACGGTCTCGCCATTTAGCGCCGCTTTATAACCAATACCTTCTAAAACTAATTGTTTGGCAAAACCTTTGGTCACGCCAGCCACCATATTGCGGAGATGGGCGCCACTTGTGCCCCAAATGGCTTTAAACTCATTAGTCTCCTTCACCGGCTTAGCCGCCAAAGAACCATCGCTTAAACTCACGGTCACCGCCGTCGGGAAAATCCGGCTCAAAGTGCCGAGCGGCCCCTTAATGGAAACGGCTTGACCATCCACTTTAGCTTCTACTCCGGCCGGGACAGCAATTAATTGTTTACCAACGCGTGACATAAATATTTTTTACCAAACTTCGGCTAAAATCTCACCGCCAATTTTAGCGGCGCGAGCGGCACGATCGGTCATCACGCCTTGTGGGGTGGAAACGATCGCTAAACCCCGACCACTCTTAACACCAGTTAAACTCTTAGTCCCCCGATACACCCGACGTGAAGGCTTAGACACATGGCGAAGGCCGGAGAGCTTGGGCATTTTATCTTTATAGGCCAAGAAAAATTCTAAATATTTGCGATTTTTCTTCCCCAATTGATTGACTGCCTTTAAGTAGCCGGTGCTGACCAAGACTTTAGCCACTTCATTTTTTAAATTAGAGTAAGGCACCACCACCGACGATTTACCCGTCTTAGCGGCTAACTTTAAGCTATTTAACATGTCGGCTAAAGGATTCATATAAAAATTACCATGAAGATTTCTTAATCCCCGGGATTTTACCTTCATTGGCGAGCTCACGAAAGCAGATCCGACAGAGGCCAAAGTCGCGCATAAAGGCGCGCTTACGGCCACAACGGAAACAACGCCGCACTACCCGCGACTTGAACTTGGGGGCCTTCAGGGCCCGGGCTTTGGTAGAAGTTTTGGCCATAGCCTAATAAAATAAACGGCTCCTCGGAGCCACGTTCTATCCTATCAATAAAGGCTAAGGGTGTCAATTAAGACTTCTTGAATGGGAAGTTGAGGGCGCGGAAGAAGGCGAGGGCCGATTTTTTATCTTTGGCCGTGGTAACGATAGTAATGGTCATCCCAAAGACATCGCGGAGGTCTTCATCGGCCGTCTCGGGGAAAATAGTATTCTCGCGTAAGCCGATAGAAATATTGCCAACGTCATCAATGGCTTTAGCATCAATGCCTTTAAAGTCACGCATCCGCGGTAAGGCTACATTCAATAATTTATCTAAGAAGCTCCACATCCGCGCCCCGCGCATAGTCACCGCATAGCCCACCACATCACCTTGGCGCGATTTAAAGGAAGCAATGCTCTTCTTGGCGCCGCGGGGAGCGGCCTTTTGGCCGGTAATTTTAGCCAAGCGATCCGCCACCAACTCATTTTTCTTTTTATCTTTGGCTTTACCCACGCCCACATTTACCACTACTTTTTTAATGTGCGGCAAAGCGTGGAGATTAGTAATCCCCAATTCCTTCTTGAGCTCTGGCTCGGCAGTTTTAATTTTTTTAGCTAAAGTGACAAACATATAAATTTAGATTAAGCAGTCTTCTTCACATTAGACACGTGAATTGGGGCGGCCTTTTCAATCGTTTGGCCCGGCTCGCCTTGGCGGCGGGGTCGCAAGCGCCGCTTATGGAGATTAAGCCCCTCCACCACCACGCGATCTAATTTAGGCAAAGATTTAATAATCTTACCTGTCTTGCCTTTATCCTTACCGGCAATCATTATTACATTGTCTCCCTTTTTGACGTGCATAAATATATAGGGGTTATACCACCTCGGGGGCTAAAGACGCAATCTTCTGATAACCTAATTCCCCAATCTCGCGCGGGATCGGACCAAAGACCCGGCCACCGCGGGGATCCTTCTTCCCTTTTTCTAAAATCACCACTGCATTCTCGTCAAAGCGGAGGTAAGAGCCGTCGGCCCGGCGGAAGGGCTTGGTCTGACGGACCACTACCGCTTCCAACACTTCCTTCTTCTTAGTCGCTTTGCGCGGCTCGGCTACTTGAACCGAGAGAATCACCTTCTCGCCAATCTCGGCGTAGCGCTTCTTAGAACTGCCGGGTACCTTAAAGACCCGGCCGATCTTGGCGCCGGTGTTGTCGGCAATCTTCACAATAGAGCGGTCTTGAATCATAAAATTATTTAGTAGTCACCACTAAGAAGTGCTTATCTTTAGAAATCGGCCGAGTTTCTTGAATCGTCACTTTATCACCCACTTTATAAGCGGCACTATCTTCCACGTGAGCCTTATAATTCTTGGTCCGGCGAATAAACTTACCGTACTTTGGATGTTTCTTAAAGCTCGCCACTTCTACCACCACCGTTTTAGTCATCTTGTTAGAGACAACAGTGCCGGTTAAGAGTTTAGAATTTTTAATTGTAGTTTCATTAGTCATAAAATATTTTTAACGAGACACCACGCGGGACTTAAGAGGTAATTTAGCCCCAGCCTTGCGGAGGGCATCTTTAGCTGCCACCTCTGGCAAACCATCCACTTCAAAGATAATCCGCCCCGGCCGCACCTCAAAAGAATAACCTTGAGGATCACCTTTACCTTTACCCATACCCACCTCGGCCGCTTTAGCGGTAAACGGGCGATCGGGGAAGACGCGGATCCAGAGTTTACCAGTCTTCTTCATTTGGCGCGCTACCGTCTTGCGGGCGGCTTCAATCTGATTAGACGTGATCCGGACTCCAGTGGTAGCCTTAAGACCAAAGGAGCCAAAAGCGAGCTCCGTCCCCCGCGTATCGAACTTGAGCTTCTTGGGGTTCTGGCGCATAGTCTGCCACTTTCTGAATTTTACTTTCTTAGGAAATAACATAAAAAATTATTTATTAGCGAAGATTTCTCCCCGATAAATCCAGACTTTAATCCCAATCGCACCGTAAGAAAGGATGGCCTTCTCTTTAGCGTAATCAATATCAGCCCGCAGGGTCTGAAGCGGGATCTGACCTTGCTTAGTGCTCTCGGTCCGGCTCATCTCCGCTCCACCTAAACGACCAGAAATGGTGATCTTAATCCCCAAAACATTTTTATTGGCCATCACCTTCTCCACCGTTTGCTTAAGCACTCGCCGGAAGGGGAAACGCTTCTCCAAGCCTTCCGCCACCATATCAGCCACAATCGCGGCATGACTCTCGGGATCTTTAATCTCTTCAATATCTACCTTCAGTTCTTTAGGGACAGCGGCACCCAAGCGCTTAAGCTCCTTCAGAATATCCATCTTCAACTTAGTGGCCCCTTCACCGGCTCGGCCAATGAGCATACCGGGGCGACTGGTCTTAATGATAATGCGATAAAAATTCTCGCCGCGTTCCATATCGATTGACTCTACATACATCCCGCGGAGGCGCTTCTCTAAATACTCGCGCAAAAGAACATCGGCCTTCAAAAATTCTTGATACTTACCGCCCTTGCCAAACCAGCGCGACTGCCAGTCCCGGATAATGCCTAAACGATGTGAGTATGGATGAACGCTGTGTGTCATGTTATTTATTAGCCAATTCTACCTTTACATGGCTCGTCCGATGGCGAATAGGTGAAGAACCACCCCGAGCCCGGATCATAAAGCGCTTCATTACCAAGCCTTTATCTACCGTAATAGATTTAATAATTAAAGTCTCACTATCACCTTGAGCATTGGCTAGGGCCGAATTGATCAACTTCTTCACTGGCTCGGCCGCCTTCTTAGGTAAGAATGATAAAATCGCCAGGGCCTCGGCTACTGTTTTGCCCCGCACTAAGTCGGCCACTAAACGCGTTTTCCGGGGAGTCTGATGATAAGTGGAGAGAGTAGCCTTCATAATTATTTCTTTTTAGTCTCATCAACTGCTTTAGAGGCTTTAGCGGCGGCAATTTCTGCCTCCTTGGCCTTGGTCTCAATCTCCTTCTGCATCTTACCGCCGTGCTTGGTAAACTTGCGGGTGGGAGAAAATTCGCCTAAACGATGACCGACCATTTCTTCTGACACAAAGACTTCAATATGATTCTTGCCATTATGGACGCCAAAGGTAAAGCCGACCATCTCCGGACTAATCTGGCTCCGCCGGGCCCAGGTCTTAACCACGCCCAAACTGCCGGCCTTCTGACCAGCGATCTTCTTGAGCAACTTCTCGTCCACGTAGGGACCCTTCTTAAGTGAGCGTGCCATAAATAATCAAAATAAAAGCCCGAAGCGAGCTAGGCCTTATCCTAACAAAATCCCCCCAGATGTCAAATTTCTCCTTTCTTAATAAATGTTTATCACAACAAATAACTTGACTTTATTGTATAATAATGTACGATAATACAGTAACAATCAGAAAGGAGTTCTTTATGAGTTTAATGTGCCCGAAGTGCAATAGTAGTACCTATGATCGTTTTTGCTCAAAGTGTGGTACCAAATCGGTAAAAACACCACGATGTTCCTTGTGCTGGACAGAGATTAGTACGTATGAAAAGTATTGCCCACGTTGTGGTTGTACAAGAGAAACCGCATTACTTCCAGTCAAGGGAGTAAGCAACATAATCAAGCGTTTTCTTGGATTTATGTTGCACTAGTTCCCAGCTCACGCAAATATCCGGCACGAGAAAAGCCCCGGACGCATCGCGTCTGGGGCTTCTTTTTTTACATCTATTTTGAGAAAATAATCTTCCGAACCAACTCCATTATTTTGTCCAAAGACAATTCCTTCTCCTTCTCTATCGCTACTGCCAAAACATCTAACTTAGGATCCGGATTAATCACCTCTAGCTTATTCACCACACAATAGATTCTAAACCATAATATAGCTAACCTTTTATTGCCGTCAGTTACTACATGGTCTTTTATAATTAAACACAGGTAAGCTACCGCTTTATCTATCGGTGTTGGATATCGTTCAAAACCAAAATATGTTGCATGTACAGTTTTAACTACACTATCAATAGCCACTTTTTGTTCTTCATACAGCGGGAACTTAACCTGGTTTTGTTTATATAGTTCGCTGTAAGCGTCGCACAGCAGTTCGGAGATCGGGTGCATCAATTTGTTTTTCGCCTCTATCGTATTTTCTAAGCGAATCAATCTCGCTAATCAAGCTTTGATAGGCACTAGAAATAACTCTCTGGTCCACAGAAGAAACTACATGCCGAGTTTCTTTCTCGCCATCAAAGTAAGTTAATATAGTCCTCCACATAGAGTTTAAGTATAAACTATTTATATTATTCAATCCAGTTATTTACTTCTTCCGGCCTTTTTTGACTCGGCGGGAAACGATAAAGACATTAGAATATTTCTTAGCCCGGCGGGTCTTGCGACCGCCAGTTACCTTACCCCACATGGTCTTCGGCCGGCGCGTACCGCGGCCTTGGCGGCCTTCACCACCACCGTAGGGGTGATCTACCGGATTCATGGCTGAACCACGCACGGTGGGTCGGATTCCCCGCTTCCGGGCCCGTCCTGCCGTCCCCCAGTTAATTAAGCGGAATTCTTCATTAGACACGGCGCCCACACTGGCCCAAGCGGTATCAATAATCTTCCGGACCTCACTTGAGGGGAGCTTAACGTTAGTGTAACCGGCGTCATTGGCTAAGACTTCCGCCATCACCCCCGCTGAGCGCACCAGTTTGGCCCCACCATTAGGCTTAAGCTCTAGGTTATAGATGAAGGTACCAGCGGGAATTTTCTTGAGTGGTAAGCGATTACCTTTGGCAATATCGGCTTTATCGGACGTAATCACGGTATCACCCACCTTTACCCCTTGTGGTAAGAGAACATAGCGACGCTCGCCATCGGCGTAGCAAATAAGACCAATGAAGCCGGAGCGATAAGGATCATATTCCACGCTCTCCACCTTGGCCGGAATGTCTTTTTTATTATAAGTAAAATCCACGAGGCGATAATTGCGCTTCACGCCGCCGCCCTTGTGACGAGTAGTAATCCGGCCCACATTGTTGCGACCCACGCCACGCTTACCACCAGCGGTTAAAGCCTTGTGTGGATTAGTCGCGGTTAAAAGCCGACGGTAGTGCACTACCGACATCCCGCGTCGTCCGGCCGTAGTAGGTTTAAATAATTTCATTGCCATAAATAAATATAATTAAGCGAGTGCAATCTTATCGCCCTTTTTTAAATAAACCAGCGCTTTGCGCTTGCCGGGTAAGGTGATAATCGCCACCTTTACTGGGGTTACTTTATACTCTTTCTTCACCCACTTAATAATCTCCGGCTTGGTCATGGTGCCAGCGTGGAAGGCGTAAACTGCCGGAGCAAGCTCTGCTAATTTGGTGGCCTTTTCTGTTATGACTGGTTTAAGACTCATAAATTATTTATTTTTACCTTCCAACAAGGCTAAGCTTTTTTCTGGAGCGACCAACACTAAGTAGCGATAAGTTAAAACGTCTACGGGATTAAGCTCCATCACCGAGCGAGACAAGACACTGTCTAAATTGCGGAAAGACAACATGGTATTTTTATCTACCGTGGGAGTAGAGAGGAGGACGCGCCGGCCAGTCTTATAAGCCAGAGCCTCGGCGCCAGTGGCTTTAGCTAAAGAAGCAAGAGCGGTGACCGCAGTTTTAGTCGTTGGCTTGGCAAAGTCCAGATTCTCTACCAAGACCACTTCCCCATCGCGCCACTTGCGGGAAAGGAGAGTGAAGAGGGCCTTGGTCTTCATCTTCTTATTGATCTTCTGGGTATAATCGCGTTCTTTCCGCGGACCATGAGTGGCACCACCGCCCTTCCAAATCGGGGAGCGGATAGAACCATGCCGAGCCCGGCCAGTCCCCTTTTGCTTCCACGGCTTTTTACCACCACCGCGGACCTCGCCGCGATCTTTAGTATGGGCCACTGGACCCCGAGCATTGGCTTGCATTGCTCGCACCACTTGATGCACCAAGTCAGCATTCCACTTAAGACCGAAGATTTTCTCCGGCAAAGTGACGGTGCCCGCTTCTTTTCCCGCTTGATTGTAGACTTTAGCTTCCATAAATATTAGCCGCGGATTTCAATTAATGTTCCTTTGCGACCGGGGATCGCCCCTTTAATAACTAATTCATTAGTCGCCGGCTTCACTTCTAAAATTTCTAAATTCTTTTGCGTTACTCGATCACCGCCCATTCGGCCGGCCATGCGAATACCCTTAAAGACTCTTTGCGGTCCGGTGGCCCCAATAGAACCCGGCTCACGCTCGGAGTGCTTCTGACCGTGAGTCCGCGGCCCACCTTTAAAGCCGTGGCGCTTGACCACGCCCTGGAAGCCTTTAGCTTTAGAAATTCCCGAGACTTTCACTTTATCACCCGGAGTAAAAATGGAGACATCGATCACGGCTCCCAATTCCGGAGCGTCAGTAGTTTGAACCGAGCGCAAAACTTTATACCCCATTCCCTCTTTGGGTGAGAGATATTTCTGCGGTTTATTGACTCGACTTAATTTTTTCTCGCCATAACCAACTTGATAATTGGCAGCGGTAGTAGCCGTAACTTTAAGCGGCCCGGCGGAAAGAACGGTCGCTGGAAAAGCCCGCCCATCCTCGCGGAAAATCTGCGTCATCTTCTGTTTTGTGGCCAAAAGGAATTTCATAATTTAATAGCGACATTAGCTTCTTTAGCTTCATTAGGATTTAAATCATTTTAACGTCAATGTTGACGCCAGAAGGCAAATTGAGATTAGTTAAGCTCTCAATAATCTTGCCGCCCGGATTTAAAATATCGATTAAACGCTTGTGCACTCTCATCTCAAACTGCTCGCGGGAATTTTTATCAATGAAGCTGGAACGATTAACGGTGTACTTCTTCAGTTCCGTCGGCAGTGGCACTGGGCCCTCCACTTTAGCGTCGTAGCGGAGGGCCGTGTCCACAATTTGTTTAACCGAAGCGTCTAGGATCTTGTTCTCGTAGGCGGAGACGCGGATCCGGAGCTTTTGGATTTCTCCCGTCTCCGTTTTAGCCTTTTTAGTTTTAGCTTTAGTCTCCGCCATACCTTTAATTAAGCCGTAATCTTAGTGACCACACCGGCACCCACGGTCTTGCCACCCTCGCGGATCGCAAAGCGTTGCTTCTCTTCCAGCGCCACGGGCGCGGTAAGTTTAACTTTAAAGGTCACGGTGTCGCCCGGCATAACCATCTTCACGTTCTCGGCCAAAGTTACTTCACCCGTCACGTCAGTGGTGCGGATATAGAACTGCGGCTTGTAGCCCGTGAAGAATGGGGTGTGCCGACCGCCTTCTTCTTTATTTAAGATATACACTTCCGCCTCAAAGTCAGTGTGCGGCGTGACGGAACCGGTCTTGGCAATAACCTGACCGCGAGTAACATCTTCCTTCTTCAAGCCGCGGAGGAGAATACCGGCATTGTCGCCCGCCATACCCTCATCAAGTTGCTTGTTGAACATTTCAATTCCGGTAAGGGTGGTCTTTTGGGTTGGTTTAATACCCACAATCTCCACTTCTTCACCCACTTTCACCTTACCGCGTTCAATTCTACCAGTCACCACGGTACCGCGACCTTCAATCGAGAAAATATCTTCAATCGGCATAAGGAAGGGGCGATCAATCTCCCGGACTGGATCCGGAATAGCGGTATCCATAGTATCAACCAGTTCTAAGACCTTCTTGGCGTATTCATCGTCAGCGCTCTTAGCTTCAAGGGCCTTAAGACCAGAGCCGCGGATAACCGGGGCATTCTTACCATCAAAGCCGTGCTTAGTGAGCAAGTCCCGCACTTCCTCTTCCACCAAGTCAACCAATTCTTTATCATCCACCATGTCTACCTTGTTGAGGAAAACAATGAGGTTACGGACACCTACCTGCCAAGCGAGGAGCACATGCTCCCGCGTCTGAGGCATCACGCCGTCCGTGGCGGCAACTACCAAGACTGCACCGTCCATTTGGGCGGCACCGGTAATCATGTTCTTAATATAGTCAGCGTGGCCCGGCGCATCAATGTGGGCGTAGTGGCGCTTAGGAGTCCAATATTCAGAGTGGTGGAGGGCAATAGTAATCCCCCGAGCCTTTTCCTCTGGAGCATTATCAATACCATCCACTCCCTCAACGCGAGAACCATAACCCTTGTCTTTATTCAAATCCAAGACATGGAGAATGGAGGCGGTCAAGGTCGTTTTGCCGTGGTCAACGTGGCCAATGGTGCCAACGTTCACGTGTGGCTTACTACGATCAAATTTGTCTGCCATAAATATTATTTTAGCTTATTAAACTTAATAAAACTGGTGTTACCACCAATAAAAAACACGCGAAAGTTGCGTAGGACTATCATAGCTAAAGACCTAAAGGAAGTCAAGGAAAAGCTATTTATCTCAACAAAAGCCCTATTTCTCAATTCCCACCTTACGTTCCACCCGGTGAAGACGGATGTTTAAATCGCTGATTTCTCGCTCTTGGGCCCCAACAATTCTTACTAATGGACCAAGAGTAGTTTTGATATCTCTAATATCTGATCTTATCCGATCAAATTCATCAATAAAAACTTTGTGAGTTTCATGGATTCGAGAAAATTCACTTTGGGCCATCCGAGCCAAATCATCAATTGTCATTAGTTTTTTAACTTTAGCCATTGGCTAAATTATAAACCCAAACTTTACTTTCTGGAAGCGATAATGTCGGCGGCGACGTTTTGGGGGATGATCGCGTATTCGGCAAATTCCATCGTATAGTTACCACGGCCCTCGGTCATCGAGCGAAGAGAAGTGACATAACCAAACATTTCCGACAGCGGCACTTTAGCGTTAATTACCTTAAGGCCGAAGCGATCTTCCATACTCTCAATTTGACCGCGCTTACCAGAGAGATTACCGGTGATATCACCCATAAACTTTTCTGGTACCACCACTTCTACCCGCATAATCGGTTCAAGTAAGACCGGCTTAGCCCGATGAGCCGCTTCCTGGAAGGCCATTGAAGCGGCTAGCTTAAAGGCAATTTCTGACGAGTCTACCTCGTGATAAGAACCGTAGAAGAGTTCACACGAGACATTGACCATCTCAAAGCTGGCCAAAATCCCCCGCTCCATGGCTTCTTTCACTCCCTTCTCCACAGCGGGGATATATTCATTCGGGATAATCCCACCCTTAATATTATTGATGAACTCAAACCCTTCCTCGCGAGAAATGTTTTTAGCCAATTTTTTATCGGTCTCGGGCAAGGCTTCTAATGGTTTAATCTTTAACTTGACGTGACCATACTGACCACGACCCCCCGTTTGCTTAATGTATTTATATTCCGCTTCGGCTGGCGCCGTAATCGTCTCGCGATAGGCCACCTGTGGCTTGCCGGTATTGGCCTCCACGCCAAATTCCCGCTTCATCCGATCGACTAAAATTTCTAGGTGGAGTTCACCCATACCAGAAATAATCGTTTCCCCCGTCTCTTGATCGCTTTTGATCCGGAAGGTGGGATCCTCATCGGAGAGTTTCTTCAGAGCCAAGCCCATTTTTTCTTGATCGGCTTTAGTCTTAGGTTCAATTCGCATTGAGACCACCGGCTCCGGCACTTTAATCCCTTCTAAAATAATCGGTTTGTTTTCATCACACAACGTATGACCGGTCTTGGCGCTCTTCAAGCCCACCGCCGCCGCAATTTCCCCGGCAAAGACTTTCTTCACCTCCTCCCGTTTATCGGCTTGGAGACGGACAATCCGGCCCAAGCGCTCGCGCTCGTCGGCAGAAGAATTATAAATATAAGAACCCGCCTCTACTGTCCCAGAATAAACACGGAAGAAAGTAAGCTGACCCACAAATGGATCCGCTTGAAGTTTAAACGCGAGAGCAGAAAAAGGTTCATCATCACTCGCACTGCGCTCAACCTCATCTCCAGTTTTGGGATCAATTCCTTTTACTGGTGGCAAATCCACAGGTGAAGGTAAGTAATCTACTACCGCGTCTAGCACCAATTGCACCCCTTTATTCTTAAGCGCCGTGCCAGTAAAAACGGGAAAAATCTCATTCTTAATAACGGCCTTGCGGAGAATTGCTTTCAGCTCCAGCATGGTTGGTACTTTACCATCCAAGTACGCCGTCATCGCCGCTTCATCATGCTCCACAATCCGCTCAATCAATTCATCATGATACTTCTTGGCTTGGTCCACCAACTCGGCCGGAATGTCTTGCTCTACCACTTTACTACCCATCTCACCCTCAAAGGTGTATAGCTTCAGCTTAAGCAAATCTACCACGCCCTTCATATTGTCTTCCTCGCCAAACGGAATTTGCATCCGGACCGCCTTCTTAGTTAAACGCTCTAAGATTGATTGGTACGAGCGTTCAAACGAGGCCCCAGTCCGATCCAATTTATTAATAAAGCACAAGCGCGGCACGCCGGCCTCATCGGCATAGCGCCAGTTAGTCTCGGATTGCGGTTCAACGCCGGCCACCCCGTCAAAGACCACCACTGCCCCGTCTAAAACCCGCATCGAGCGCTTCACCTCCACGGTAAAGTCAATGTGGCCCGGCGTATCAATAATATTAAACCGATATTTATTGGCCAAATCTGGAGCAACATCAGTCTTATTCCAGAAACAAGTAATGGCCGCGGCAGTAATGGTGATACCGCGCTCGCGCTCTTGCTCCATCCAGTCGGTGACAGTGTCGCCCTCATGGACTTCCCCAATCTTGTGGCTCATCCCGGTGTAATATAAAATCCGCTCACTGGTCGTGGTCTTACCCGCGTCAATGTGAGCAATGATGCCAAAATTGCGAACTTTATCTAAGGTATAATCCCGGTTCATTTAAAATTTATTTCTTAGTCCAAGCAAAGTGGGCAAAAGCGCGGTTGGCCTCGGCCATTTTATGAACATTCTCCCGCTTCTTCACCGCTTCACCTTCATTCTTGGCTCCGGCCAGCAATTCTTCAGCCAAGCGATCCATCATTGGTTTACCCTTTTTCCCTTTAGCGGCGGCAATAATCCACCGGAAGGCGAGCGCCAAACGTCGCTCTGGTCGGACCTCGTGGGGCACCTGATAATTAGCACCACCCACGCGACGAGACTTGACCTCCACTTGGGGACCCACGTTTTGAATCGCCGTTTCTAGAGTCTGGAGCGGATCACCTTTGGTGGTAGTTTTAATTTTATCTAAAGCGCCATAAACAATCTTCTGAGCGGCCGTCTTTTTACCCCGCTCCATAATATAGTTCACTAATTTAGCCACGTGTTCAGAATTATACACGTAATCGGGCGCGAGCTTGGCTCTTTTTTTAACCGGGCGACGCATAAATTATTTCTTTTTCTCGGCCTTAGGACGCTTGGCACCATAGAGCGAGCGACTCTGACGCCGTTTCTCCACCCCAGCGGCATCGAGCACGCCGCGGACAATGTGATAACGCACACCGGGTAAGTCCTTAACCCGACCACCGCGCAACACCACCACTGAGTGTTCTTGTAAATTGTGACCCTCACCCGGGATATAGGCCGTCACTTCCATCCCATTGGTCAGGCGGACCCGAGCAATCTTCCGCAGAGCGGAGTTAGGCTTCTTTGGCGTTGTGGTCTTAACCACTAAACAAACACCCCGCTTAAAGGGCGACGGGTGGAAGACCGGCCGATTTTTTAAACTATTAAAACTGCGCTGTAAAGCGACGGTGCGGCTTCTTTTAGTCAGCGCCCGGCGCGGCTTTTTCACCAATTGATTAATGGTCGGCATAACGGCAATACTCTAATATAGATTAGATATTTATGCAAATTTAGAGAGAAAAGAAAAAGCGTAGGCACCTTAAGCGCCTACGCTATCAAAAAAGAACTTTTTTCAGAACAGACCGGCTAGGTCTATCCGGCTTTGGACGATGGTCGCCACATTCAGCGCCTGACGAACGCAACCTGGACTACTCATGCCCCGCCGAGCAATAACTGCGGCAGCCCAACGATGTATATATGGTTCTCTGTCCAAACTAACCCCCCTACCTAAAGTTACCAGGGTTGAAGCAATCAGCTCATTATCTCCAACCCCCCAAAACAAATCGGGTAAATTTACTTCTTTCTCGGTCGGATTGATGAAAATCCCGACATCATAAAGTGTGTTGAGAGCATCCTTCTTAGGTTCCGATTTGGCTAGTTGCATCGCCTCCCGCAACCGCGCGATTTCTTCTTGGCGTTCGATTTCTTGGTCTTTGGAAACACGGGCGTAAAACTTCATCTCGCGAGAAAGATTCCATCTGATCAAGATGCATCCGAGAACAAGCATCACCGCACCGGCTACAGTCATACAGCGCCACAAACCAATCCACTCTGTGTAATTCGAAAGTAGAATCGCCGTCAACCCAAATGTCCCAAGAAATATACTTAACAAATAACCCCCAAAAAACCTATTCTCTTGCCGCTCTTTCATCTCACACCTCTTTCTGCACTCGCTGGGAGTGCCCATGGCCGATCTCTGGCAGGACCAGACAAGCTTTGCGATTGGCAAAACCCGAGGGGGTGGCCCCCAACCGACTGGTTAAATTGTCAAAGAACCGCAGGTTCTCTAACTAAATTAGATAGTATCATATTTGGTTTATAAAGTCAAGCCGGTGAAAAGATTGATTAATTTACCATAAATATGCCATGGCAGAGTTTTGGTTAGATAAAAAATTTTAAAATCAAAGGCCCAGCTCACGCTTTGCGCGAGACTGGGCCGAAGGAACAAGATTCAATATCTTTCCGACAAATACCGGTTGGGTAAATTTTTGGCGACCCAGAAGCTACTAACAAGGCCAACAGCTAAACAAACCAAATTAATAACTCCCAAAAAGACGTTTATTGGATTAAAAATCCCGTCTTGAAGGAAAAAAATCGCTGGCGAAAAATAAACAAAAACTGCTGTCCCTAATAACCACAAGACTCGCCGCCACCGGGTGCCGATGAAAGCGAATGAAGCGCCGCCCACAACAAACGATATTAACCAACCTAGTAGCGGCATGGCGGTAGCAATGATCACAAAAAACAAAACGAAAACTGTCGTGCCTAATGCCTCAAACGTCCGCAACAACAATACAATCAGATTTTTGCTCGCTGTTGCAAACTCCCCGCCAGTACTTTTTAATTCATAAAACCATTTATTAAGGATAGTCATCAAGTAACCCTCCTAGTCAAAGACCGGTTAAACTCATTTTTCTGCTTATATAACTATAACAAATTGTTTACAGAGTCAAGCTAGTGAGGAGATGGAAGAGGAAGATAGTGATGGGGTAAATGATGCCGCCGAGGACGAAGATGGCGAAGATAATGAGGACCAGAGAGAATTGATTTAAAGAATTTTCTATCCAGCGGAGGCGATAGGGCAAGAGGGCAAAGAGGATTTTAGACCCATCTAGTGGCGGCACCGGCATCAGGTTAAAGATCATTAAAACGAGATTAATAAAAACAATACCGGCAATAAATTCGATTACCGGGAGGGAGAGAAAGCTCCCCGCCCCCAAACGTAAAACGATAGAGAAAATAAGAGCGATTAAGAAGTTGGCCGCCGGCCCGGCGGCGGCCACCATCGCCGGGCCCCAATTGCCGGCACGTAAGTTGTAAGGATTATACGGCACCGGCTTGGCCCAGCCGAAGATAATCCCACCCGGGATAAGCGAGAGGATAAGTGGTAAAATGACGGAACCCACCGGGTCCAAATGCTTGAGCGGATTAAGGGTAAGCCGCCCGGCGAGGCGCGCGGTCGGGTCGCCGAGGAGACCAGCCACCGCCCCATGCGAGACCTCGTGAATCACCACGGACATTATAAGAACGATGATCGAAAAAATGATGGTAATACTCATAGGACTTGCGTTTTAACCAGTTTATGATACCATCACAGCACTAATTTATGAAACTTTGCCCCATTTGCCAGAAAGGGAGTACGGTGGTCGGCGGTTATTCTAATCGCATCCGGGCTACCAAATTTAATCCCACCGGTAAAAATCGGAAACAACCCAATCTTCAATGGGCTACTTTACCTGTTGGAACAGTCGGCGCGAAGCGGATTAAAATTTGCACTAATTGTTTAAAGAAAAACCGACAGCTTACTTACCGGCCGGCTTAAACGGAAGCGCAAGTTGCGCGCGAGATCAAAGGTGACCCAGGCCACCAAAGACAATAAGCCTAAAACTAAAATTTTAACCAAAATTTCCGTCCCGGAGAAGGCAGAAGTACTGTATTGATAGACTAAGTCTGGCCGGCCAATGGCAATAGCATTGCGGGCAACATTTAAGAGTGAGACCTTCCACCAAATTAAACCCAGTAAAACGGCAAATAAAGACCGCCGGGTCGTGATTTGATCTAAAGACCGCCCCAACCAATAGGCGGCTTTTACCCTCATAATAATATTTGATTCTAAAGTGGTCATAATCAAAATAAATCTTTTAAGATTCTAATTCTATACTGACTTTCTTAAATTCCCGCTTCGCTCGTGAAAGCCGGACTCGGACGGCCCCCTCAGATAAGCCTTCTTCTAAAGCAATCTCCCGAGTAGTTAAACCATCTAAGAAGTGGAGCGAGAGCACCCGCCTTGCTGCTAAAGGCACACGCGAGAGCACCGACACAATGAAGTCTTTCGCCGCATAACGATCAAAGTTAAATGCTTGCTTGTCAGCCAAACGCTCGGCCAATTCATGATCCAAGTGCAAAGTTAACAATTTTTCCTGTTTTACTTTTCTTAAATAAGACAAGCAAGTTCTGATTAATACGGTATACGCCCAAGCCCGGAAGGAGCCCTCACCAGCTGGTTTGAACCGTTTGCCTTGAATAAATAATTTAACAAAAGTGTCTTGAACAATATCGGCCGCCTCCTCTCGCGAGCCAGTCATCCGAGTGACACGATTTAAGAATGGCCGCTCATAGCGCTGAACTATCTCAGTAAATAGGCTTGGATTACTTAATGATTGAAGGAATAATTCTTCATCTGAAATCATAATTTTAAATGAATTGGCTGGCTTAGAGGGACAAGAGCCCCACCTGGGGGCCCCGCCGCCTTAACTTTATATTATTTCGACCCCTCTCACTCTTTATTACGTCGCGGGAGCGCAATTTGTTACCAGTGTATCACTAGTACAGACAATTGTCCCCTGCTCATCGGTCCTAAAGATTGTGGCGCCGGCGGCCGTCAAGGTGTCTAAAACGCTTTGATGGGGATGACCGTAACGATTATGTAAGCCCGCCGAGATAATAGCGTAAGCCGGCGCCACGGCCCGGACAAAGTCCGGGCCGGAAGAAGTCTTGGACCCATGATGACCCGCCTTCAGCACCACTGCTTTAACTCCTGCCGGATCAAGCGCCAATAAATTACCTTCCACCTTAAGGGTAGCATCACCCGTTAAGAGGAAGGAGCTCTGACCAAAGGTTAATCGCGCCACAATTGAGCCGTCATTGGTATCTTTACCGGTCGGAATGTCTAGAGGAAAGAGAATATCTAAGAAAACATTCTTTTCTTGATCTAAAACAATACGCTCACCCCGTTTAGCTAAAATTTTATTAGCGCCATGTTTCACCGTCAATGCCGAAGCGGCCGCCCAAGCTTGATAATAACTCGTGTCGCTCGGCTGACCATTATCCATTACCAGCGCCACTTGATAACGCTCAAGTACCGCTGGCAAACCGCCAATATGATCAGCGTCGGGATGAGTGGCAATGACTAAATCCAGAGAGTGATCGGTCCAGGGCATCACCCTGCCTAAAGCGCGCAAGACTTGCCGGCCCGGTCCGCCATCAATTAGCACTTGATTACCATTGGGCGCTTCAATATAAATGGCGTCACCTTGGCCAATATTTAAGAAAGCCACTTTAAGCAAACGTGGCTGCTGAGCTTGCCAGAGTAAAAAGCCAAAACCAATAATGAAAACAATCAAAATGGCTAAAAATATTTTTCGATACTGCGTTTTAAACCAAGCCATACTTCCTCATTTTTTTAACTAAATAAAATAAGCCACCATATAAAATGAACATTAAGACGAGCGGAAAGGGCGGCAAGATCACGGCGGCGAAGGGTAGAGAAGAAACAATTTTCACCACCAATAAAATATAGGCGAGGAGAAGATGGGCGAGGAGAGTAATCGGCCAAGCGAGAAGCGGTGAAATAAAACCAATGAGAGCGGAAAGAAAGCCAGCGAGCATGGTGATGGGAATAAAAGAAAGAACTAAAAGATTGGCCGGCAAAGCAACGAGCGAGAAATTGCCGGTAGAGTAAAGAATAAGCGGTAAGACAATAATTTGCGCCGAAATAGTAGTTAAAATAATTTCTCTAATCGCGAGACCCCAGAACTTTTCCGGTACGCGTCTAAAGTAAGGCGCGAGGAGTGGCGGCCCATGAATTACCCCAAAGGTAGCGAGAAATGATAATTGGAAACCGAGATCATAAAGAAGTAAAAGCGGATTAAAGAGGAGCATTAAGGCTCCGGCGGCAACTAGGGCGATGGTGGCTTGATAGGCCCGACCCGTCGCCCGCGCGAGGAGGGCGATAAGGGCCATGAGTGAAGCGCGTAAAACCGTGGCGCCACCGCCGACCATCGCGGCAAAAATAATAATTCCAACGGCACCGGTGGCTAAACTAACGGTCCGGGGCAAGAACCAACCAACGAGACGTAAAAGATTTTCAGCCACAATAGATAAATTGTAACCAGAAAGGACTACTATATGTGATAGGCCAGCGGTGCGGAAGCGATTATTCCACTCTTCGCCTAAACCCTGCTTCTCGCCAATGACCAAACCAGCTAGGAGCGAGCTCTCCGGCTCGGGTAAAAGTTGATTAAACTTACCGACCAAGCCTAATTTAATTTTAAATAAAAACTCCAAGATAGGATTACCCTGCTGGTGAGCAGTAACCGTAAGCCCAGGCCGGCTCATCACAAAAAAGATCCCATCCTTCTCTAAATACTTTTGATAATTAAACTCGGCCCCATTCTCGGTGGCAAAATTCTCGGGCAACTTTAGTGTCCCGGTCACTTTTAACTCATCACCATAAGCATAATTACCATAGGGTGGAGCGGTAATTAAGACTTTGGCCACGGCATTACCGGGTTGAACCGTCAGTAAAGTAGAAGTATCGCGATAATCCGGCTCATCAGTGATAAGACCAGAGAAAGTAACTTTATGCTCCACTTGCGCTACCAGCTCGGGATCAGGAGCTGGTAAAAAATAAATCCGTAATATAAAAATGGCGAGCCAAATTGCACCCACCACCAACCATGTCCGCCGCACTTTATTCACACCTTTAGCTTAGCAAGGATTGTGCTACTTTGAGAATACCCTATACTGAAAACGTGGAAAATCTTGAAGCCGATTATGAGCGAGAAAAGTGCTGGGGCATGGTGGCCTCGGTGGATGTGTCTGGTTGCAAACGGGAATTAATTTCCAACCCTGAACCAATTAGAGAATTCATTATCGCCTTATGTGAAGAAATTAAGATGAAACGCCACGGCGAGGCGATGATTGAACGCTTTGCTGAAGGAGCATTAGAAGGCTACTCGGCCCTCCAATTTATTGAAACGTCGTCCATTACCATGCACTTTGACGAGGGAGAGAATCGGGCCTTTATTGACATCTTCTCTTGCAAATATTTTGATCCGAAGCAGGCCGAACGCTTTTGTAAAACCTACTTAGGCGGCACTAACTCTAAACTAATTCACTTTTTCAGGAAGTAAAAACTATAATAATTGATTTTGTCTCTTTTCCTTCTCCCCTTCGTCCATGGCTTGGTTGGCCAATTCATCGGCGCGGCGGTTTTTCTCTCGCGGGATGTGAACAAATTTTATATTCTTGAAAACAGCGACCCGGGCGTTCCAAATCTTCATAAATAAAAGTTGGAGTCGCTCTTCTTTAATTTGGTAAGTGCCAGATAGTTGACTGGCAACCAGCTCACTATCTAGCCTCACTTCTATATCTAAATCTTTTATTTTTTCTTTGCCTAGTGTTTTTTTAGCTAAGTCAAAACCAAGTAACACCGCGTGATACTCGGCTTCATTGTTAGGCATCACACCCAAAAACTTGTGAGACTCTTTTAGTTTGTTACCTTTGTCATCGGTTAACATTGCGCCCGCCCCGGCCGGACCGGGATTCC
>JAHFNY010000004.1:0-12320 GCA_023267075.1 Candidatus Vogelbacteria bacterium | reverse complement strand
AGTATATAAAATATATTTAGTCATAAGTTAAATTTAAGTTTACTCGGATTTTTTAATATCCACAATCCGGAGGCGGAGCTCGGGGAAGTTGCGGAAGTAAGACTTCTCAATTGAGGCGAGCAGGTCCACCTTCTCATCAATCTTAAACGTTAAATCTTTAGTAAAGAAGAAACCAATCGCCGGAATACTTTTACCGGCCGTGTTTTTAAATTTTAATTCTAAGTGTAAACCACCATTGCCGAACATCTTCACCTCGCTCACCACTAAACTTTTGAATAAGAAAATAGGCTTCTCATTCTCGGGACCAAATGGGCCAAAAGCTCTTATCCCTTCATACTTTTGATTAGTCACTTCATCTAAATTTAATTCTTGATCATAAATTATTTCTTTCTCTAAAGTCTGCTTCTCGGCGTCTTCATACGCCGCATTTAACTTTGCGGCCAGTTCAACTTCTCGGCCAAGGGGGAGGGAAAAACCACCGGCCATCACGTGGCCGCCAAAATCAGAGAAGAAATCTTCACCGCTCGCCAGAGGCGAGCAAGCCCGCATCAAGGCCACCACGTTCACGCTACCATCGGAGCGGCACGAGCCCTTTACCTCGCCTAAACCATTTACTCCCCAGACAAACACCGGCTTATGATATTTCTCCACCAAGCGTGAAGCGGTTAAACCTAACACCCCGAGAGAAAATCCGGCCTGTCCCACGACCAAAATCTTTTCCTCATTTTTCTCGCCAATTATTGCTTCTGCCGTTTTTAAAATCGCGTCCACCGCACCGCGCCGCTCGCCATTCCTTAATTCAAGGGAGGTGGCAATAGCATTGGCTACCCCCTCGTCCTCGCTCATTAACAGTTCATAAGCTTCAGAGGCATGGCTCATGCGACTGGCCGAGTTAATCCGCGGCCCAAGAGAAAAGCCGATATCATCTTCCGTAATAAATTGCGGTTTAAGCTTAAGGGCGCGACACAGCGCCAGCAAACCGGGGCGGCGCGTTTTCTGTAAAACAGTGAGGCCAAAATAAGTGAGAGCTCGATTCTCACCGGTGATCGGTACCATATCAGCCACGGTGGCGAGCGCCACTAAATCCAATAACCATTTTTCTCTCCCTTCATTAACACTTTCAAATTTACCGGCTTTAAGAATAGCTTGGGCCACTTTAAACGCCACACCGGTGCCACACAAATTTTTATCTGGATAATTACAGTCCGGACGTTTAGGATCAATCACCGCGAGCGCCGGCGGTAATTCTTCTGGACAAATATGATGATCAGTAATAATTACCTCTAGGCCTAAACTATTGGCGAGGGCCACTTCTTCCGTATCCGTAATCCCACAATCCACGGTGATTAACAGTTTAACCTCTTCCCCAGCAAATTTTTTAATCGCTTCGGCCGACAAACCAAAAGCTTCATTGTGTCGATCGGGAATGTAAATAGAGAAGTTGGTGTGACCGATCCAGTTAAAGACCGTGGCAAGAAGCGCCGTCGCTGGCACACCATCAGCATCATAATCGCCAAAGATTAAAATCTTCTCTTTCTTCTTAATTGCCTCCAGAATCCGCGCCACGGCCTTGTCCATACCTTTCAGCAAGAACGGATCATGGACATCGCGTTCATAATCCGGGATAGTTAAATTCTCCAAGCTTAATCGGTCTACTTCTCTCTTTCGCCAAGTCATAGGTAGCAAGTCATAAATAGTTAGTATAAGATTATAGCATGGACCAAGATTGCCTCTTTTGTAAGATTGTGGCGGGCGAGATACCCAGTTATAAAATCTTTGAAGATGACGATTTTATGGCGATTACCGATATTCAACCGGTTAACTTAGGCCACGCTTTGCTGATCCCGAAAGCTCATTATAAAAATCTTTTTGACTTACCTGACCGCCTCCTCGGCGGTTTAGGCGTTCATCTCCAGAAATTAGCCCTAGCGATTAAAACCGCCACTGCCGCCGATGGCATTAATCTCGGAATGAATAATGAAACTGCCGCCGGTCAATTAATCTTCCACGCCCACTTCCATATCATCCCCCGCTTCACCGGCGATGGCTTTGAGCACTGGCATGGTCAGACTAAACCGACCCCAGAAGATCTCACAGCAATCACCGAGAAAATTAAATCTAATTTTACAAAATAAAAAGGGACCAATCACTGGTCCCCAATCCCATAACACTCCGTAGAGAGTATGGGAAGATATTCGCTTTCAGATACAAAAAATTCAACTACTTTTTTTACATCCTCCTCAGGAGCCTCTGGATACAAAAACAAGATAGGGTAGGAAAAACCTTCAACATCTTCAAAAATAAACCCGAAGATAATTTCTCCTAGAAACATCCTCCCATTATCATTTGAACGTAATTCAGTAACTTCTGGATAACTAAGGACTACCGTCTCTAGACGATCCGTTAAAACATCGATAGCAAAAGCGTGAAGACCACGCCCGAAAGATACTTGTCGTTCCATGGTTACTGGATGAATAGCTAATCCCTTTGTTTTTTCGCCACGAGATACTCCATCCCCGCGATGAATCAAATCATCAGCTAGTTCTTTTTTTTGAGTTATCGACATTGACCACAACTTCTCAAGTTCAATCAAGTAGCTTGAAGTTGGTTCTGCTTTCGCACTTACATTTTGTACAGTCAGATGTTGCTGATGCCAACAATCAGAAAGATCTTTAATCAAAGATTGAAGATCTTGATCATCGTGATAGAAACAATAAAGATTGGGATCATTTAAACCGTCGACCCCCACTTCATCATCCCCATCCTTAAAGAAAACTATTGGTATGGTTGGAGAAAAATTTTTACGAAGAAGTTGAACTATACGCCCAACATCAACGTGATACTTATCTCCTACAAGGAAGGCCAGTACTCGCCCTACTGAATCCTCAGATTGGATACGAAAAATAAAATCCGTATCCTGTTCCAACAAATACCACCCATTGAGTATCTCAACGTCCAAACCATGATAATGGCGTAAAACGAAAGACAGGGCATCTCTACTAGAGTTATACCCCATTCTAGACTCGCCACCCTCGGCAATTACCACTAATGGCTTACTCATTAGCAAATCCCCCTATTTGAAGTTTAGTGTTATGTCAGTTTTAAAAGGCCACGCCCAGATAGATTACTATCATAAATAAAAAAATTTGTAAAGTATGCTTTTTATTCCAGCGCTTCAATCCCCGGCAGGGTACCAGTGGCTAAGTATTCAAGCATTGCGCCACCGCCAGTGGAGATAAATAGGTGGGGTAGCTTCATTAGCGGCATTAGCTTCTTTAGAGAATCAAGAGCGGCGACAGTGTCTCCGCCGCCAATAATTACTTTAGCTTTACTTTTACTAATCGCCGCGGCTAAACTTTTTGTCCCCTCACTATAACCGGCTTCAAATTTCCCCAAAGGCCCATTCCAAATAATCGTTTTAGCTTGGGTAATTTCTTTGGTTAAAAGTTTAAGCGACTCGGGGCCCGCGTCTACAATCACATCGCCTGATCTCACTTCCTCCGGTTTAACTATCACCTTTTTCCCATCAATTCTTTTTACGATCACATCAATCGGCAAAGTTATTTTAAGTGATTTTAACAGCGCCGTGATTGAAGGTGAGTGGGGATCAAGATAAGACTGACCGGTTTCATAACCCAAACGCTTAAAGAACAAGTTGGCGAGGGCCCCGCCGATAAAGATTTTATGTGCTGAAACAAGAAAATTATTAATCACCAGCAATTTAGATTCAAACTTTGCCCCACCAATAATTAAGAGTAATGGTTTAGCGGGTTTCTTAAGACTAGCTAGCGTTTTTACTTCCCGTTCAAATTCCAGACCCGCATACGCCGGTAAAAGTTTAGGTAAAGTAATAATAGAAGCATGAGGGCGATGCGAGACGGCGAAGGCATCATTCACATAGAGATCAAAGCCACTGGCTAACTTTTTAGCAAAGCCCAGATTATTTGTTTCCTCGCCTTTATCGCGGCGCAAGTTTTCTAAAATAGTTAAATTTTTACTTTTAACTTTTGCTTTGAGCCATTTTATTACCGGTCCCAAACTTTCCCCCTTCTCACCAATATGGCCAATCACCGTTACTTTAGCCCCATTTTTTAATAAAAATTTAATGGTCAGTAAAGCTCTATCTAATCGAAATGGCTCTAAAACTTTGCCATTTTTAAGCGCCACGTCTAAATCAGCCCGGAGTAAAACCTTTTTAGCCGCCAAATCTTTTTTCTTTAAGGTGCTAACGAGCCGCATAAATAATTTGTTTAAAGTGATCCGCTCGGAGTGAAGCCCGCCCTACCAATAAGCCACCAGCCTGGCCTTCATTTAAGAAGCTCTCCGCATTCTTATGATCAACCGAGCCACCGTACAAAACCGGCACGGCTTTAGCCGCCGCCGCGCCTACCGTTTTACTTAAAACTTTTTGGATAAACAGCTTATGATGGAGGAACTCGGCCGGAGTGTCTGCACCGCTTGCCCCCTTCCCAACCGCCCACACCGGCTCATAAGCAATAACCAATTTTTTATAAAAATTATTGGGGACTCCGGCTAAAGCGCTGGTCAATTGTTCATGCAATTCTTGCAAATAACCCCCCTCACCGTCCCGACTCTTCTCACCTACACACAAAATAACGTTAAGTTTGGCCGCGAGAGCCAACTTTACTTTGGTATTAATAATCTTTTCCTCATCACCAGCCGCCCGCCGCTCTGAGTGGCCAATGATGGCATATTCGGCTTCGCTATAACTAGCTTGGGCAGCCGAAATGGCGCCCGTAAATGCTCCCGTATTCCGATGGACTGATATATCTTGGACCCCCAAGCTCAAACGAGAAGAAGTTTTATGATTCAAACAACCGATGAAAATGGCTGGCGGGCAGATTATTACCCGGGCCGAGCGCTGTTTCAAGGCCGCCTGCTTCGTCTTTAAATACAATTCCCTTGCCTCCCTGGGTGTGGCTGGGTTCATCTTCCAATTGGCGACGATTAACTTTAACATCGCCCCATTATAGCAAACTTAGATTTTACTGCGTCTCGCCCCAACCCGAGAGATTAAAGCCCCCCGTGGGTCCACTAATAAAGTTATAGCTGGCCAACCCCGAGTCATAAGTAATGGTAGCATTATTAGAAAGGACAATCTTATCGGCCGTTGCTTCCTTCGCCCCAGCATTATTAGAGAAGCTAATTGTCCCCTTCTGGGCATTTAGGATTACCGTTCCAGCATTATTAGACACATCAATAGCATTGCTCCCGTCACAATTACTACCTGAAGGACAAGGGCTATTAGTTACTACCAGCAAGTAGCTCCCAGACTGGCCTGAACCGTTAAAAAGGGCATTATTACCCACACTTACTCGGCCATCAGTCACCAACACCCCACCGGCCGCGCCATAACTAGTAGCCAATTTAACTTTAGCGCTATTAGCTAAAGTGACATCACCCTTCACATACACAGTTCCAGTCATGGTAAAAACCGCATTATTGGATAAAGTTAAATTACCAGTAATCACCATCGGGCCAGTGGTTGTGCTTTCGCTATTGATCAAATTAACATTGCCGGCCATTGTCCAACCGGCAGCCGCCTCGGCTTCCCAATCAGCAATATTAGCGTCAGAAATAGGGAAAGGTTGCGGTGAAGGGTCGGTGTCTCGAACAGTACAAGTTTTATTATTACCGCTACCGTTCACACAATATAAATAGCCAGCGACCGTGGAATTATTAACGGTACGAGCCCAAGCATCACCTACTCCAGCTGAGCCAACGACCAGGCCCGAGATCGTTGAAGGATCGCCGCTTAAATGAATTTTAAAATTGATATCTAAACCACTAGGGTTAGTATTGATCCAAGTACTTTGATAGCGGCCAATTTTAGCTGTACCATTATTATAAGCAGCACTAGCTCCGCTTAAATAATATTTAGTCGAGCTATTACTACCATCTAAAACAAGCCAATAAGTTACTCCGGGAGTAAGAGTAACTTGTCCTGGGAAAACTACTTCCACCCAACCAAAAGCAGAAGTGGAAACTAAGCTAGCGCTTAAAGTAGCAGTATCTAAAGCGCTCGATGCCGGTTTGCCACCATTATCGGCGGTTAAGCGAATAGTTAAATTGCCGGGAGTACTAACCTTCTTTAAATATAAAGATACCTCTGTTAATGGCCCAGAAGTAGAAACTTGGAAGCTCTGGGCTAAATCTTTATTAGCACTCGCATCGGCAAAAGTAATCGCCTGGGTTGGTGGTTCTGGCCCAAGATTACTTTGATCCAAAATTAAATCGCTACCATTAGCCGCATAAACTGAACCGGTAACATAGGCCCCGTTAGAACCAACCACATTGCCTTGTGAATAAATATTACCAACAACACCCGAGTTATTACTCATTTGAAAGCCGCCCCTCCCCACTTGTACAGCGTAGGTAAAATCTATCCCTGTCCCAGCTTGAAGATTAGTACTAATTTTACGAATTAGATCATTTAAATCTCCTTCCGCAGTAATAGTTTTGCCGGTTAAATTGTTGGCAATAGTAGTATTAGCCACAATATTGCCGAGAGTAATTTGTTCACTAGCGGAAATAGGTAAATTATTTTTCAATCGATAAGCAGCATCTTCCACCCCAGATTCAGCCAAATAAAAACTAGCTTTACCCTCATTATTAGTTTGAACGGCTACTTGATCTCGCAGAACCGGTGAAGCAGTGCCGGCAATTACCGCCAAAGCGGCAAAGATAACAAACATCACTGCCGCGAGCATTGCTTGACCAGAATTTTTATTTTTTAGTTTCAACATTTTCTAAAAGCTAATAGCTTCCCCTCAAGATAATTGTATCATGAAGATTAATTGGCAGCGCACCCGAAACGCCGGTTAAATCAATCTTTACTGCCTGAGAAACACTAGTAGTAATTTGTTTAACGGTAAAATCAGAAACAACCAAAGTTAAAGGGGTGAGAGTAGCAGTAACACCCGCTTTATCTAAAAGAAGAGACCCCGCATTAAGACGAAAGGTGGCAGTAAGAGTATTACCATTACTATCAGTAGTATTTAAAATCAAAGTACTTGGATCAACACCTAAAACGCTCCCCACATCAATACTACTAGCATTACGCGCCTCGCGCCCAAGACGCTCTAAAGCCCCGGCCGCCCCGCTAGTGACCGCTCTAGTTTTGCCAATTTCATTGAATGAACGGACCATCAAAATTAGAGTCTGGCTAATCGCCGATAAAGCAACAGCCAGCAAGGCAATAGTAATGAGCGCTTCAATTAAAGAAAAACCTTTTGTTGTCTTAAATCTGATCATCTTAATTAGCAAACAAATTAGTTAAATAAGTCGCTAAAGAAACACTGCCAGTACCACCACGACTAGGCCAAGTAACTGTAACAGTAATTAAACGTAAATCGGTATCAGCCGTACCACTAGAAGCAATATCGGAATTGGTGTTACGATAACCAGCGGCAAAAGTTACCTTCCGAGTAAATTTATTATCCACTAGATTGGGTGTTGAACTTAAAATCCAATTAGAACCGTCAAAATTTAAATAATAAGGTGTGTTTAAAATCACAGGGGCAATATTGGTCTGCCAACTGGTATCGCGTAAGATTCGCACTACTTCTATTCCCTCCTCGGCTAAATATTGGGCTTCAATTTTACTAATTAAGTCTGACTCTAAACGCGTCGCTCCGGCAACAGTGCTAATAGCAGCCCCAATAAATAAGGTGATAATCGCTGCACCAATCACCACTTCCACTAAACCAAAGCCAGTATTGTGTGAAGATTTCATTAATCAAGAGTAATTAAACCCGAGCTTAAAATAGTAATCGTCTTAACCACATTGCCGGAATTAACTGTAATCACACCAGTATCGCTTGTCCCGCCGGTTAAACGATCAAAAATTATGTCACTGCCGCCGCCGACTAAATTAAGATTGAGAGTAACACCGTTAAAAGAAGTCGTTTTATTATTAGAATCATTATTGTTGAAACTGGATCCAACAAAAGCAGTGAAATTATTGGCTGTAAAATGAATCCCGTGAACTTGATCTGCTAAGCCGTTTAAAGTTTGTGCCCGCGCCAGAGTTAAAGCAGAAATTATTTCCGCCGCGGCATTAGCCGCGGTTTGACGAGATTGAAAAGCCGCTAAAGACCAAATAATAATCCCCGCGGCTAGTGTCATAATTGCGATAACTATCACTAATTCTAAAAGGGTAAAACCTTGTTCTATTTTTAAATGTTTATAAGACATTGGCGAGAGAATACATTGGGCCAATCATCGCAATGGCGAAGAAGCCAACGGCAATCCCAACCACAATCATTAAGGCTGGCTCAATAATGGTGGAGAGATTCTTGAGCACTTGATCGACCTCACCCTCGTAAAAAAGCGCGCCGCGTAACATCATCGCTGACAATTCTCCCGTTTCTTCACCAACTTCCGTTAGCTCACCCACCAGCGGTGGAAAAAGTTTTTCTCGAGTTTTAAAGGCGGCAGAAAGGGTGAGCCCTTGTTCAATTTCTTTGCCGGCGGCGCGAAGCGCCGCTTGATACAAACCATTCCGCGCCACTTGGGCGGTAATATCCAACGCCTCCACCATTGGCACGCCGGCCGAGAGTAAGGAACTGGCCGTCCGGAGAATGGCCCCAGCATTGCTCTCATGAGCAACTGGTCCAATTAGAGGCAATGCGAGCACAACATGATCTAAAAGTTTCTTCCCCAGCGGCCGCCGGAAGAAAAACATCCCGCCAAAAATTATTAAAATCAAAACCGCTAGCGCTAGATACCAATAATTAACCAAGAAATTAGATAGGCCAATAATTATTTGAGTGGATAGGGGCAAGTCCACACCTAAATCTTTAAACGTGGCCGCTAAAGTGGGGACTAAAAAGATCATCATCAAAGCGGCAATAATAATAATCACACTAATAATTACGGTCGGGTAAATTAAAGCCCCGCGGATCTTGCGCTTTAACTCATAACTTTTATTAATTTGCTCACCGGCCAGTTTAAATGTCTCGGCCAAGGTCCCCGATTCTTCACCCGCCGCGACCATTGAGATCAACACCGGTGGGAAAGTATCGCCCGCCGCCTCAAGCGCCGCGTGCAAACTCATTCCTTTGCCAATTCGCTGATTAACTTCTTCAATCGTCGTCTTAAAAGCGGCGCGTTTAGTCTGCCGGGCTAGTACGGTGAGAGAACGGGAGAGAGTAAGACCGGCGGCAAGTAAGGCCCCCAAGTTACTACTGAAGAGCATTAAGTCTTTACCACTGGCCCGACTGCCAATTAAAGGTAAATGGGAGAAAAACTTTTTGATCTTGCCTACCATTCCCGTGGAACTATTAGCAGTCGCGGAAGTAAGTATCGCTCCCCGTTCCTTCACTAATCGCGCTAGTTCAAAACGATCCGCCGCGGCGAGCGTCCCTTTTATTTCTTCTCCACTCTCCTTCCGCGCTGTGTAAACAAATTGCATCACTTATATTGTAACACTTTTTATAGAGAAAATTATAAAAAATTCAGACCCCGAATGACAATTGTCATTCGGGGTCTTGAAGGGTAAAAGGTACAAAATAAAAGGGTTAGGAAACTACTGACCGGGCACGAAGGCCGGAATTGCGGCTGCCCACGAAGTCCCAATCGACGTGCAAGTAATGGTAGACCGCGTCCCAGTACACGCTCGGGACATCACCGTCCGAGCTACGCGAGCTAGAACACAAGGTCACATTTTCCACATCCATATGACAATACTCTTGAAATAAATACCCGGTGCCTGCGACGAGGCGTTCTTTCAAGGTTATTCCTTTGACGCCCTCCGTCGCTAAGACATTGGCGGACTTATTCATGAGTTCCTCGTCCGCTTCTTGCCGATCACGAATCCAAATACCATATGAACGCTCTTTGGAATCACGATCGTTTTTGGTAACTACTGCATCGAGGTCATCGTTATAAAGCGAAACCTCGTGGATAGTCCGGGCTACCTCAATCCAGCGATTATGAGTTAGTCCCTTGGCGACGATGACCAAACGGTCAAACCCAACTTGACGTTTAGGAATCACTAGATTGGAAAAATCTGGATTCATTCGATAAAGTCGCTGATAGTGGTTACGCCACCATTCAACTTTACTTTGGACGTCAGCCTGGATTGTTCGTGGTGGTGCAAAGGGGTCCCGCCCTTCATGAAGAGCATGCCAATGTTCAGAGTTCCAAGACCCATCAGCAATTTTCTGAAAAAGACCGATGCAATGCCCAGCAAGTTTTTGAGCCGACATTGTCGTCTCAACCGTGTCCGCTGTAGGAGCAGCCACTTTCGTTGTCATGGTTCTAACCTTTCATTTTTCAAACCCAGAGACTACCCCTAGGTTTAACTATTTATCACTCTAACACATATCAATACAAATTGCAAGATTTTATTCCGTCACCACTCTTAAGACTTCTTCAATGGTGGTAATGCCTTGGGCCGCCTTGAAGATACCGTCTTCAAGCATCGTGAGCATCCCCGCCCCACCGAGGGGGCCCGCGCGCTTAGCTTCCACTTCAATCGCGTCGGCCGTGGCATTCTTCATAATCAATTCTTTAATCGCCGGGGAGACGGTCAAGATCTCATGGATCCCAATCCGGCCGGCATAGCCGTCCGGTGACTCCCCGCTCGGCGTGGGTTGGTAGAAAGAGACATCACTCCAATCTGCATTGGGTTTAATGATTTTTTCTTCTTTCAACACGGCTAGCACCCGATCTAAATCCACTGTGTCTTTAAGTTTAGCTAATTCGGTTTTAGATAATTTATGGGGCACGCGCTCTTTAGTTAAGCGTCGGACCAAGCGCTGACCAATCACCACATTAAGGGTGGAAACGAGAAGGAAGGATTCTGCCCCTAAATCAAGCAAACGCGGTATCGCCCCGGCCGCCGAATTGGTATGGAGAGTAGAGAGAACAAGGTGTCCAGTGAGCGCGGCATTGATCGCCAGGGCAACCGTTTCTTTATCGCGGATTTCCCCAACCATAATAATGTCTGGGTCTTGGCGGACAAGCGAGCGGAGCCCCGAGGCGAAGGTCAGACCAATCTCCGGCTTCACTTGTGTCTGATTAATCCGAGCTACTTGATACTCAATTGGATCCTCAATGGTAGAAATGTTCACATCAGGCGTATTTAAAATGTCTAACATGGAGTAGAGAGTGGTCGTTTTACCCGAACCAGTCGGGCCAGTGGCAAGAATCATCCCCGTCGAGGCCTTAAGCCCTTGATGAATCCGCTCCAACCCCTCGCCGTGGAAGCCCATTGATTCTAAAGCGCGCCCCGTGGCGCTGTCGGGTAAAAGGCGGAGGACAATCTTCTCGCCATAATAAGTAGGTAAAATTGAGACCCGGAAGGAAACGTGGGTTCCCCCGGTCTCAAGTTTAAACCGACCATCTTGCGGTAAACGCTTTTCATCTAAACGGAGGTTGGCCAAGACTTTAATCCGGGCGGTCACGCCCGGCGCTACCGTCCGGGGTAAGATCATCGCGTCGTGCAAGATGCCATCAATGCGATAGCGCACCACTAACTCCTTCTCATATGGCTCAAGATGAATATCTGACGCTTGTTCAGTTACTGCATGAGAGAGAAGAGTATCTACCATTCTCACAATCGGCAAATTCTCGGCCAATTTCTTTAACTCCCCTTCTGGCGCGTTCTCATCCACCGCCATTTGGGCCACGGCGGCCGACTCGGTTTTGATTAAATCGCCAAATTCTTGTTTTAAACTTTTTTGATATTGTAAGAGAGCATTTTTAATTGAAGCAGTATCGGTGAGCCGGGGCAAAATTTTTAAACCCAAACTTTTTTTAATAAAATCAATGGCCGTTAAATCATCAGGCTCAAGCATGGCCACTTCCAGACCCGCATCCGTCTTCTTATAAGCCACGATATTGTGTCGCCTGGCCACCGGTTCAGGAATAAGCGACAAAATTTCATAGGGAATCTTCTCATTGCTTAGACTAACGAAAGGTACACCAATCACATAAGCCTTAACTCGGCGGAGTTCATCTTCCGAGATTTTCCCCGCCGAGACTAAATTGTCGCCTAACTTCTTTTGATCATTACCCGCCGCGGCGAGTGCCGCGGCGGCATCGGCCTTAGCTAAAAGCCCACCGTCAACCAAAAATTTTGCTAAAAGCGTAGCATCCGTTTGCATCAGTTATATTATAACCTAAATTATTGACAAAAGGGTGATGGCGAGTATAATAAACAGTGTTCAAGTCCGTGGCGTTCGCACCGGGCTTTTTTTAAAAACTAAATTACTACATTATGTTAGACCTTAAAGCCCTTAAGGGCGCACTCGAACAATTAGAAGAAGAACGCAATATTCCCAAAGAAAAAA
>JAHFNY010000027.1 GCA_023267075.1 Candidatus Vogelbacteria bacterium | reverse complement strand
ATTTTTGTGTTCATTTGTTTCTTTGGCCCACGAACTGAGGAGTTCAAATGTGGCGTTGCTGGTCTTACGATCTTTATAATCATTGAGACCATTTAGTTGAGAACGCCCCCAAACTAATAGGTCTCTTTGGAAAACCAGTTTGTCGTAGGCCTCTTTTATTATCGAAGCCAGGTTTTGCAATTTCCTTGCCGACTCTATTTGTTCCGGCGTTGGTTTAGGGGCAACTCCATCTGAAGCCATAGTATCTACCCTCCGACCTCGTTTTATGTTTAGGGACAGTTTCTCGCTTAAACCTACCAGTATGGTATATTTTGTCAATGACTGATTTTAGAACTAAAGTTTTAGCAATAGTAAAGGGGATTAAGCGCGGGAAGGTGATGACTTATGCCGAAGTGGCTAAACGAGCTGGGAATGGTAAAGCCGCGCGAGCAGTCGGCGCGATTTTAAAAACTAATTATGACCCGCAGATTCCGTGTCATCGGGTGATCCGTTCCGATGGCACGATGGGTGGTTATAATCGGGGTGGCGGTAAACAGAAACTTGCTAAATTAAAGAAAGAAGGAGTAAAATTAACTTAGATTCAGGACAAATAGGGAGAAAAATCTCATGGACCAAGAAAAGGCTGATGGACCAAAGATTGATTATGAAGGAATAAAAGAGCATCATCGTTGGTTGAAAACTCCAGAAGGTCAAACAGCGAAGGCCCTAGCTAATCTACAGGCCGCGGCCCAACTTGGTCGTCATCATAAATTAGCTTGTGCTGGTGCTCGTCAAGAAAGAAAAAGAAATAAGCGCTATGCTTAAGGAGGGGCCATGGGTCCAGTCGAGGAATTCTTATCCAAGTATGTCGATCCAGAAACAGGTGAATTGCCTCCGTGTAAGCCATTGGACCCAGATCGGGTTCAACTGATGAACGAACACTTTAATCAAATTGAGTTAGAGGAACGTTTATTCCTCGACCAAACTGCCAACATCCGTTTTATTGGTTAGCCCCTTCGGGGGCATTTTTTATTTTAAATTTCTTTCGGTTGGTAGTTGGCGGGAGCGAGTGAAAGATAATGTTCAAGTTCGGCGAGAGTAAGGAGACCAGCTTGGGCGCCGACTTTCTGGACTACACTCATCGAATTGATCGGCGCGAGCCGGAGTGCCTCGGCCACACTTTTACCCAGTGCGAGCGCCGCGGTGAAGGTGCTGGCATAGGCGTCGCCGGCGCCAGTGCGATTAACGGGCGGTTTGGGATCCGGGTAAATCGGCATATACCAATAATTCTCGCCTTCCTTCACGGCTGCGCCGAGCGGGCCGTCGGTAATAACGACAATATTGGGCCCAAGTGAGGCTAAATTATTTAACAATTTTTTAATGTCCGATTCTTTAGTGCCCAAAATCCGCCAGGCTTCATCTTTATTGCAGAAGAAGATTTCTGTTCGAGCATAAATTCGCGCTAGTTTATCGGCCCCTAATTTAATTTGGAAGGTACCGGGCTGGAAGGCCAGCTTCACTGCGGGATTAGCGTCTAAATAATCAGCGAGGAGATTGTGATAAATGAGAGAATCTTCACCCAGCGAGCTTAAGTAGAGCCACTTAGTTTTTAGCTCTGGTGGCCAGGCGCGATCATACTCCTCATGTTTGACTAAAATGGTTCGATCATCGCCGTACCAGAGGACATAATGATAATTAGACTTCTTGCCCGGATGCTCGGTAATAAAGTTGGTCGCTACCTGATTGCCTGCTAAACTTTCTAAGATTTTCTGCCCATTTTCATCATCACCAATATCAGAAATTAAAGCTGTTTTTAAACCCAAGCGCGCGGCCGAGACCGCGGCATTGGGCGAGTTGCCTACCGCCGGTACTATGGTCACGCTCTCATACGGGATTTTATCGCCAAAGGGCATGGAGAGTCGGGCTCGGCCCTGTTCATCTTTATCGACGGTCGCGTCTTTTAACTTAATAAAAGCATCGGTAACGACGTCGCCCACGGCTATAAAGTCAAAGTCATTCATGATAGAATTTATTAAACTTATTTTAGCATGAAAAGTTTACGCACAATACTTAATGAAGCGGCCGCTAGTGGTAAAGCCGTGGGCCATTTTAATGTCTCTAACTTGGAGATGATCTGGGCCGTTTTCCGCGCGGCCAAGAGTTTGGACGTACCGGTGATTATTGGCGTGTCGGAAGGAGAGCGGAGCGCCTTTGGTTTAAAGCAAATTGTGGCCTTGGTGAAGAGTTTGCAGGAAGAATTTTCTTACCCGATTTTCTTAAATGCTGATCACACTTACTCGGTAGATAAAGTTAAAGAGGCTTTAAGTGCCGGTTTTGACTCCGCTATTTTTGACGGGGCGGAATTACCTTTGGCCGATAATCTTAAACAAACTCTTGAAGCAGTAACCTTTGCACGGCAATTAAATCCCGAGCTAATTTTAGAAGGTGAGTTGGGTTACATTGGCAAAGGGTCAGAGGTGTATGAAGATGTCCCCGCCGGGATTGATTTAAAAAATCTCACCACTCCAGAAGAGGCGAAGAAGTTTGTGGCTGAAACGGGAGTAGACTTGCTGGCCCCGGCCGTGGGTAATGTCCACGGCTTGATTGCTCACGCGGCGGAGCCGCGGCTTAACTTACCGCTAATTAAAGAGCTTAGGAATGCCGCCGGCGTGCCGCTCGTCCTCCATGGCGCTTCTGGTAACACTGATGATGATATTAAAGGAGCGATTGCCGCTGGGGTGGTCATTGTCCACGTTAGTACCGAGCTCCGGCTGGCTTATCGGGATGGACTTAAACTCTCTCTGGCCGATAATTTGGAAGAAGTGGCGCCATATAAACTGGCCAAGCCGGCGATGCTCGCGGTAGAAAAGGTGGCCGAGAAAAAGTTGCGTCTTTTCAA